>PMHC01000163.1 GCA_003156495.1 Acidobacteriaceae bacterium | reverse complement strand
ATCGAGCGAATCCGGACGCTGGTGCTGGTGGCGGTCGTGCTGCTGCTGGCGGCGCTGGGGCTTTTTCTGGCCAAAGCGAAATGGAAAAATCTGCTGGTGCGCAAGGATCTGCCGCAGCGGCTGGGGTTGAACATTCAGCAGGAAGCCAACGGGTACACCTTCGTCCACGCCTTCGGCGCGCACTCGCAGTACAAGATTCACGCCTCCAAAGAGATTCAGCTTAAAAACGATCACGTGGAACTGCACGATGTGCAGATCGAGCTTTACGGCGCCGATGGCAGCCGCGTGGACCGCATTGCCGGCGACAAATTCGAGTTCGACCAGAAGACCGGCATCGCCACGGCGCAGGGTCCGGTGGAGATGCAGTTGACGCGGCCGGTGGCGACGCCCAAAGAGGGCGAAAATATCGATCTGTCGAAGATGGTGGCGAATAAAGAGGACCCGCGCCGCCAGGTACAGGTGAAGACCAGCGGCTTGGTTTTCGACCGCAACAGCGGAGTGGTGACGACCGGCCAGCGGGTGAATTTTTCTATGGCGCAGGGGGCGGGCAGCGCGATGGGCGCAAAGTACGACGCGCAAAGCGGCCATCTGGTGCTGGAGCAAGCGGTGGAGCTGACGGTGCGTCGCGGCAACGAGCCGGTCTCGATCCGCGCACAGCATGCCGAGTTTGACCGCGACTCGCAAATCTGCTGGCTGCGCACGGCGGTGGCCAGCTATCGCGGCGGAGAGGCCAACGCGGGCCAGACTAAAATTCTCTTCCGCGAAGAGGGCTCGGCCGAGCGGCTGGAGATGAGCGGTGGCCTGGTGCTGACGACCGCGACCGGCTCGCGGTTGGCCGCGCCGGTTGGCGCGATGGATTTTGACGAGCACAACCAGCCGCATCACGGACATTTGGCCGGCGGGGTGACGATGGATTCGGCCCGCGACGGCCGCACGTCGCATGGCACGGCGTCCACGGCGGAGTTGGAGTTCACCTCTCGCGGTCTGCTTCGCCATGCGCGTCTGGAACACGGCGTTACGCTCACGAGCGAAGAGAATGGGCCGCAGCGGCACGTTAGCCGTAGCTGGCGCTCGCCGGTGGCCGATCTGGATTTTCGCGGCGGTGCGGAGAAGGGTCAGGTTGAGCCGGAGAAGGTCTACGGCACGGGCGGCGTGGTGGTGACCAGCGAGATTCGCCGCAAGGGCGCGCAGCCGGAGCCCTCGCGCATGAGCGCCGATGAGATTACCGGCTGGTTCGGGCCAAATTCGGTGATGCGTTCGATGTCGGGCGCGGGCCACGCCGGAATCGAGCAGAGTACCGCCGACGGCGCGCACCAGACGGGCAGCGGCGACCGGATCGAGGCGCGCTTCGCTCCCGCATCCGGCGCGAGCAAAACCAAATCCGCAACCAAGAAAAGCGGCAACTCTTCGGCCGATCAGGTGGAATGGGCAGAACTCGACGGCCGCGTTGTACTTTTCGAACAGCCTGCGGCTGGCAAGCCCGTCGGCAAAGTTGCAAAGTCCACTGGCAAAGCCGCAAAATTCGGCGCGCAGCCGCAGGCGCCAATGCGCGCCACCGCCGGCAAGGCCGTTTACGAAGGCGGCGGCGAGTGGCTGCATCTGACGGTCAACCCGCGCGTGGTGAATGGCGGCCTGGAGCTGACGGCTGAAAAGATCGATCTTTCGCGCCAGTCGGGCGACGCTTTTGCCCACAACAACGTGAAGGCAACCTGGTCGGAAACAAACACGGGCGGCAAGCCGGGGGGCAATTCCGGAGAGAGCTCGATGAACTTTGGCGGCAAAGGGCCGGCGCACGTAATTGCCAACGAGGCGCAACTGAGCCATGCGGCCGGCGAGGCGACCTTCCACGGACATGCGCGGCTGTGGCAGCAGACAAACTCAGTCTCCGGGCCGACGATCGTGCTCAACCAGGAGGAGCAGACGCTCGTGGCCCGCTCCAGCGACGCGGCCGAGCCGGTGCGGACGGTGCTGCTGAACGCGAGCCAGATGTCGGCAAACAAAAAATCCGGGGCAAAGCCGACTTCGCCTTCCGTGATTCGCGCGCACGGCGGCGACCTATGGTATTCCGACAGCGAAAACCGTCTGGTGATTCACGGCGGCGGGCTAGGGCCGGTGATTGCCGAAACCGGCGCGGTCACCTCGTCGTCGAACGCCGTCGAGCTGCATATGCTTCCAGCCGGCAGCCGCGGCAATACCGACAATCAGTCGCAGGTGGATCGGATGACGGCCACCGGGCATGTGCTGCTCACCGCGCAGCACCGGCGCGGAAGCGGCGAGCAGTTAGTCTATTCGAACGCAACCGGCGACTATGTACTCACCGGCAGCGCCGCCGTGCCACCCAAAATGAGCGATCCCGAACAGGGGAATGTGACCGGCGCGGCTTTGATTTTCCATAGCCGCAATGATAGCGTCAGTATCGAAGGCGGCGGCCGCGGCACACAAACCGTAACGGCCGTCCCGGAAGCGCGACGGAAGTAGCGCGGAGCGAACCAGGTATCTTCATGGAGACATTGATTGCCGAGGACATCGGCAAAAGTTATAAAGGGCGGCAGGTCGTCCGGGGCGTCAATCTGACGATCTCTCGCGG
The DNA here is from genome assembly GCA_003156495.1 of Acidobacteriaceae bacterium. Classification (GTDB taxonomy): domain Bacteria; phylum Acidobacteriota; class Terriglobia; order Terriglobales; family Acidobacteriaceae; genus Telmatobacter. Next base: position 8,695 of record PMHC01000163.1, on the reverse strand, counting down.
CGAAGTGGTCGGGCTTCTGGGTCCGAACGGAGCCGGCAAAACCACCAGTTTTTATATCATCGTCGGCCTGGTCACGCCGGAGTCCGGGCGGGTGCTGGTCGACGACACCGACATAACCCGTCTGCCCATGTACCTGCGCGCGCGCAACTNNTGCCGCAGGAGCCGTCGGTCTTTCGCAAGCTCACCGTCGAGGAGAATATTCTGGCCGTGCTTGAGGCGCAGCCGCTGGGCAACCGCGAGCGCCGCACCCGCTCTGAAAAGCTGATCAACCAGCTCAATCTGGGGCATATACGCACCACGCTCGGCTATGCGCTTTCGGGCGGCGAGCGCCGCCGCGTCGAGATCGCCCGCGCGCTCTGCATTCAACCCAACTTCATTTTGCTCGACGAGCCTTTCAGCGGCATCGACCCGATCGCCGTGCTGGAGCTGCAGAAGATCATCTTCGATCTGAAGGCCAGCGGCATCGGCATCCTGGTTACCGACCATAACGTGCGCGAGACGCTCAGCGTTACCGACCGGGCCTACATTATCGCCGAGGGGCGGATCTTCCGCGCCGGCACGCCGCACGAGCTGGGAAATGATGTTGAGGTCCGTCGCATTTACTTAGGCGAGGGATTTTCGCTGGCTTAAGGCAGGTGTAAGACACTGAAGAGTTACCCCTGGCTGTGGTCTCCGTCATGGCGCAAGGTTACGATCGGGCGATAGATTTTCATCCAGGGATTCCGAGTTGGATCGAAGCCCAAACCGGGAACAGTGTCTGGAATCCGGGCATTTTGTTTCATAAGATTTTTCTCGTACAGTTAAACTCGCATTGAGTCAAAACGGGAAGAACGCATCTATGCCGCTGCTGCAACCTAAGCTGAATCTGAAAATCGCGCAACGCCAGATCCTCACGCCGGGGCTGATGCAGATGGTCAGTGTTCTGGCCCTGAATAAGATCGAGCTCAGGGAGATGATCGACGCCGAAATGGTCGAAAATCCCGTACTGGAGGAGATCGACGAGTCGGTCCCCATGCCGGACGAGGTGACCAAGCGCGAGGAGATCCTGGAGCGCAGCGCGGCCGATGAGGTAGCACCGCCGAAGGATGTCTTCAGCGAGATCGATTTTGGCTCGTATTTCCAGGAGTATCTCGACCCTGGCTACCGCACGCAGCCTGAGTACGAAGAGAGCGATAAGCCTTCATTCGAGAACTTTCTCTCGCAGCCGACGACGCTTACCGATCATCTGGAGTGGCAGTTGGGGGCGTTGAAGCTGGATTCCTGGCTGCGCGAGGCAGCCGAGTTTATCGTCGGCAATCTCGATGACGGCGGCTATTTAGCAACTTCGGAGGAGGAATTGGCCGCGGCATATGCCTCCATGCCGCCAGACCAGTCCGCGCCGGAACTGGCCAAAGCCCTCGATCGCATACGGCACGCCATCGAACTGGTGCAGCATTTGGACCCTGCCGGCGTGGGGGCGCGCGATCTTCGTGAGTGTTTGCTCATCCAAGTCGCCGCCCAACAGCAAGAGTTTGGCCATTTGTATGGCAAGCAAGATGAGGAACCAGCGGAGAACCCTCATCGCGGTTTTCGCGCCGAGGCCGAGGCGAAAATCGAGGAGCGTCGGCGTGCCATGGAAGTGGCGGCGCTGATTGTGGACCGTCACTTGCATCTGCTGCAGAAGCGAGACTTGAAAGACCTGGCCCGCGCCGCGCAGGTTACGCCCGAGGAAGCGCATCTGGCCGTCGAGTTTATCCGCACCCTCGACCCCCGTCCCGGCCGGCAGTACAACCGCGAGCAGACGCGCCTGATCGAGCCCGACGTCTTTTTCGTCAAGCGCGGCGGCGAATGGGTGGTTTCAATGAACGAGGAGAACCTGCCCAGCCTGCGCTTGAGTCAACGCTACCGCCGGATGCTGGCCTCGACCGACACCGATAAAGAGGTCAAGGACTACGTTAAGGAGCGCTTTCGCTCGGCCATGCAGTTGATGCGCAACATCGCGCAGCGCAAAAGCACCATCCTCAAAACTTGCGAGGTGATCGTGCGGCGCCAGCAGGATTTTCTGGATAAAGGCGTGGAGGCGCTGCGGCCGATGATGATTAAAGAGGTCGCCGAGGAGATTGGCGTTCATCCGTCGACGATCAGCCGCGCCGTGGCCAACAAATACGCGCACACGCCGCAAGGGGTGCTCGAGCTGCGCTTCTTCTTCTCAGAGGGCTCGAACGGGCCGGAGGGCGCCGACACGACGCTGCTGGTGCTCAAGCGCAAGGTCCGCAAACTGATCGAAGAAGAGGATCCGCGTCATCCGCTCACCGACGATCAACTGGCGGCGCTGTTGCGTTCGCATGGCATTCAGCTTACCCGCCGTACTGTCGCCAAGTACCGCGAGGATATGAACATTCCTTCTACCCACCAGCGGCGGAAGAGAGATTAGAGCAAATTCCGCGCCGGATCGAGCATTTTTACCAATCGTGTATAGAACTCAGGATCGTCGAGTTGACGCGAAGATCAGTGAGCGGCAACCTTCAACACGATTCGGCACTCTACATCGTTGGTAAAAATGCTCTACAAGTCAGAGAGAATTTCTTTGCCTTGGGGGATGCGCTTGCGCAGGCTTTCGGCGGTCAGCTCATCTACGTTGCGCAGTTCGGGAAAGACGGTGGACCAGAGGCCGGCCACGGTGAGCGCGCCCAGGCCGCCGATCACCACGGCGCGCACCGCTCCCCACCATTGCGCGGTCAGGCCGCTTTCGAACTGGCCGAGTTCGTTCGAAGCGCCGATGAAGAGCGAATTGACGGCGCTGACGCGGCCGCGCATCGCCGGTGGCGTGGCCAACTGTAGCAGTGAACCGCGGATGATGACGCTGATCGTATCCGATGCGCCGACGATGTAAAGCGCGATCAGCGACAGCCAAAGGCTGTGGGAGAGCCCGAAAACGACGGTGGCCGCGCCGAAGACCGAGACGCCGGCGAAGAGCCAGCGGCCGGCGCGGCGGCGCAGCGGAAAGCGCGCCAGAACAAGCGACATGGTGACGGCCCCGGCGGCGGGAGCGGCGCGCAGCAGGCCGAGGCCGCGCGGGCCTTGATGCAGAATCTCGTGCGCGAAGATGGGCATCAGCGCCACCGCTCCGCCCAGCAGAACGACGAACAGGTCGAGCGAGAAAGAAGCCAGCAGAATGCGGGCGCGGCGCACGTACTCAAAGCCGGCCAGCAGAACCTTGAGCGAAACGGCGCGGTGATCGAGGCGCTCTGTGCGCACGCGGAGCGTTCCCACCCAAGCCAAAAACCAGATCAGCGTGGCGATGGCGAATAGATAGACGATGGCCGCGCCCTCCAGCCGCGCGGCTGAGGCAAAGCGCGACAGCGGCAGGGTAAAGAGCAGGCCGCCGAGCGCTGGGCCGGTGATGTTGGCGAGCTGGAAGATGGCGCCGCCCCAGGTGACAGCGTTGACGAAATGTTTTTCTGGAACCAGGTGCGGAATAAAGGCCGAGTTGGCCGGCGAAGAGAAAGCGCGCCCCATGCCGATGACAAACAGCACGGCGTAGATGGAGAGAATGCTATGCGTATCGCGCCAAGCCAGCAGAAACAATGCGCAGGTGGCGAGCAGTTGCAGCGCGTAGCAGATCAAAATAACCTTGCGGCGGTCGAAGCGATCGGCGACGTGGCCGGCCGGCAAAAGAAAAATCAGGCCGGGCAAAAACAGCGCCAGGCCGGTGAAGCCGAGGTCGATGGCGCGATGCGTGATCGAGTAAACCTGCCAAGCAACCGCGACCGCCTGCGCTTCGGAGCCGAGAACGGCCATGCCGCGCGCGAGTTGATACCGCCGAAAGTTGCGGAAGGCGAAGGCCTCAAGTCCGCGACGCGGCTGTGGGGAAGCTGGTTGCATGAGTCTATTTTCAGGGTATACCTCGATGTTCGCCGCCAGGCCGATAACGCGCGCGGCAATGTGGACGGGTCTCACGCCCGGTTCACGACGGCGTAAGTTAACGATCGCGCGGCCCGAAAAAAACGGCGGCGATTATTCGTCAAGCGGCTGCGTGTAAAATTTTTTGCCAACTCGATTCTTTTCAGCGGTGCGGGTAACGCGCCGATTTGCATAGAATTTGCCTCGAATTCCCTATCCTTGTTGATAGCCTGACAAACGGACGGCTGCGGCGGCGACCGGGTAGTTTCCTTCCCCTTCCCCCTGCGCTTCTCTCCATCAACTCCCCCTTGAATTTCGGCCGGGGCCGGTCGGCGGAGAGCCGCGCGCCTGCGCTTCCGCCGCAGCCGTCCGTTTGTCTGGCGTTAGCGTCTCTCTACTGGGCGCGGTGACTGGAAACACGACAACATCCTGGTTTTGAGAGCGCTTTTCGACCATGTACACGGCCGGCTGCGAATGCCGGCCCGTGCGGAACAAATTGAATGACTACTGCCGCCGCGCGAGTCGCGGCTCCGAAGGAGCTTTTGTCATGAATGTGATTGCGAATATTTGGAAACAACCGAAGACCTCGGTGGCGGGAGTGTTGATTGCCACGACGACGATTACCGGAGTGCTTTCGCAGCAGGGGATCACGCTAGGCACGGCGGGAACCGGCACCGTTGTTTCGCTTATCTCCGCGCTGGCGACGGCGCTTCTGGGGCTGCTGGCTAAAGATCCCGGCGCAAAGAGCGGCCACGCACCGGCCAAGCTGGGCGCATGGTTGCTGGTTGCGCTACTGATGGCGGGTTCGCTGCCTACGGCTGGCTGCTCGGCCGCTACGGTCAACAAAGTCGTCAGCGAAATCGATGCTTATCTGCCGACGGTGGTGAGCCTGATTAACGAAGCGCTGACGATTTATTCGGCGGTGGGCGCATCGAGCGCGACTACGAGCTCGACCAACGTGACCACGGCGCTGGCCACGGTCGAAACGGATTTGACGAATCTGAAAAAACCGGTCTCCGATTATCTTTCGGCGGCGTCGAGCGCGAGCAAAACCACGGCCTGGACAAACGTCGAAGCGCTGGTGGATACGGCGGTCAATGATGCCGATACGCTACTGGCCGCAGCTAAAGTCAGCGACCCGAAAAGCCAGGAAACCGGAACGGTGGTGATCGCGACGCTCGACGCCGCCATGCATACGATCGATTCATTTGTGACCAGCGCGCAGTCGAAGACCGAAATCAGGGCGAAGCTGAACGGGCGCAAAGCGAAACTCGCAGAAGTGGAACGCTCGTGGAGCCCCGCCGATAAGCAGCAAATTGCCGCGGCTACGGGCGTGTCTTATCCGGTGCTTTTGCATGCGGCCGAGGGAATGGGATTTTAGAGCACTTTCACATTTGCTTCATAAAAAATTCCCTGAAGTATTTTGCGGAGTTGCCGGGCCCGCGCGTGGAACGAAACCTGGAGCATCTGCGCGAAGAGATCCTTCTCATAGCGATTGCAGCGGTGTTGAGCGGAGCCGAGAGTTGGAACGACATCGCTGCGTGCGGCGAAGATCTTGACCGCAAACGCGCAGGCCACCCGGCGCAGAACTTCTCCACCCTCAACCGCATCGCACTCCACCTGCTCAAACAAGACAAATCCTCAAAACAAAGTATCAAAGGAAAACGACTCAAAAGACGCCTGGAATCACCCCTACCTCCTCAACTTACTGGGAATTTGATATGCGCCGGCCCTGGTGTGTACGAGAGCTGTTGCGGACGCAGCCTCCACGAGCTAGTACACTAAAAAGTTCCCCCCTCTCGCGGGTAACCAAGCAGGAGTTTATTATGGCGTCGATTATTCTTCCGGCAAATCCTTCTGAATCGCGGCCTGGACGTTTCGGCGTCTACGGCGGTCGCTACGTGCCGGAGACGCTGGTGGCGGCGCTGGACGAGTTGGAGCGCGCCTACAACGAAGCGAAAAAAGATCCGGCCTTCCAGGCTGAACTGTACACGCTGCTGACCGAGTACGCCGGCCGGCCCACGCCGCTGACCTTTTGCAAGCGGCTGACCGAGGAGCTGGGCGGAGCCAAGATTTATTTAAAGCGCGAAGACCTGCTGCACACCGGCGCGCACAAGATCAACAACGCTTTGGGCCAGGGATTGTTGGCCAAGCGCATGGGAAAAAAACGCATCATCGCCGAAACCGGCGCCGGACAACACGGCGTGGCCACGGCCACGGTTTGTGCGCTGCTGGGGATGGAATGCGTTGTCTACATGGGCGACGTGGACATGGAGCGCCAGGAGCTGAACGTGCTGCGCATGAAGCTGCTGGGCGCAGAGGTGCGCGGCGTTTCGGCCGGCTCGAAAACTCTCAAAGATGCCATCAACGAGGCGATGCGCGATTGGGTCACCAACGTTCGCACCACCTTCTACATCCTGGGCACGGCCTTTGGCGCGCACCCTTATCCGACGATGGTGCGTGACTTTCAGAAAGTGATCGGCGAGGAGATCAAGAAACAAATTTTAGTGAAAGAAAAAAGACTGCCCGACGCGGTGATTGCCTGTGTGGGCGGCGGCTCAAACGCCATCGGCGCTTTTTACGAGTTCATTCCCGACCGCGAGGTGCGGCTGATCGGCGTTGAGGCTGGCGGTTATGGCCCGAAGTTAGGCGAGCATGCAGCGCGTTTTCGCGGTGGCCTGCCGGGAGTGCTGCAGGGGGCTTTTTCGTATGTGTTGCAGGACGAGAACGGACAGATCGCGCAGACGCACTCGGTTTCAGCGGGTTTGGATTACGCATCGGTCGGCCCCGAGCACGCGATGCTGCATGACCTGGGCCGCGCCGAATACGTGGCGCGAAGCGATCAGGAGGTGCTCGATGCGGTGGTGAAGCTAGCGCGCACCGAAGGCATTTTGCCGGCGCTTGAAAGCGCGCATGCCGTCGCCGAAGCCATCCGTATTGCGCCGACGATGGGCAAAGATGAAATACTAGTAGTGAACCTTTCTGGCCGCGGCGATAAAGACATGGGTATTTTGGCCCGGGAGCTGAAGCTGTAGAGCTTTTCCGCTTGGCCGCGAAATCGCGGCGAGGGTGGAAAGTTGGTTTTAAAGTTTTAAGGCTATGCCGATACGTTTCGATCACAAACCGGGACTCGTCATTTATCTGACCGTCGGAGATCCGTCGCTCGAGGCCACGCGCGAGATTGCGCTGGCGGCGATCGATGCCGGCGCGGATGCGCTCGAACTCGGCGTGCCCTTCAGTGATCCGGTGGCCGACGGCCCGGTGATTCAACGGGCCAGCGAGCACGCGCTGGAGCACGGTACTTCTCTTAAAGACGTGATCGGACTGGCGCGTGAACTGCGCGCGGCGCGGCCTCAAGTCGGCCTGGTGATCTTCAGCTACTTGAATCCGATTCTGCGCTATGGCCTGAGCAAATTCGCCGATGATGCGGCCGCGGCCGGGGCCGACGGCGTGCTGGTTACCGACCTGATTGTCGAAGAGGCCGGCGAATATCTTGCCGAGATGAATCGTGTGGGTTTGTCGCCGATTTTTCTGGCTGCGCCCACGAGCCCCGACGAGCGGTTGCAGGCGATCGCCGAGCACTCCAAGGGTTTTATATATGCCATTTCCCGCACCGGCGTTACGGGCACGCGGCAAAGCGTGGCCGGCGACGCCTCCGAGCTTGTCTCGCGCATCCGTCGATGGAGCAAGCTGCCGGTGGCTGTGGGTTTCGGCATCTCCAACGCCGAGCATGTCGCTCAGGTTGCGGAGTTCGCCGATGCCGCGGTGATCGGCAGCGCGATTGTTGCGTTGGTGGAGCGCTCGACGCCGGAAACGGCAGCCGGAGCGGTGGCCCGATTTATCAAGGGCCTGCGTTTGCCGCAAGCGGCGCCGGCCCGGTAAAAGCGAGCCTTCAGTTTTCAGTTCTCAACTTTCAGCTCGTCTACGGCAGACAAAACTGCGGTGGCTTGCGTATGCTGAACCGAAAGCTAAAAAACCAGCTTCTTCCAGCGCAACATGAGGATGCAATGACCATCGAAGAATTGCGTAACCGTATCGATGTTTTAGACCGCCAGCTTGTGGAGTTAATCAGCGAGCGGGCCCGCGTAGTGCAGATGATCGGCCAGGTGAAAGCCGCCGCCGAACGGCCAGTTTATGAACCCGGCCGCGAAAAGATCATCTACGCGAATATTCGCGCGGTGAACGAAGGGCCATTGCCCGACATCGAACTCACGCACATCTACGAGCGCATCATTGACGTGATGCGGGCATTGCAGCGCAATGAGCTGGCTAGCGAAAAAAATGCCCAGACTGCCCCTTTCAAGGGCGAGTAGTCGGGCCCGGCGCGGGCGCGCAGAGCAAGCCTGTGCGGCGAAAATCGGCCGCGGGGTTGCCTGCCAAGGCGTCCGAGACAGGGATAAAGTGATGATCGTCGTTATGCAAGATAACGCCACCGAAGAACAGATCTATACCGTCATTGCCGCCATGGAAGAGGGCGGCGTCACCGTTCATCGCACCACGGGAGAGTTCCAAACCATTTTGGCCGGCGTGGGTCCGACGGCATCGCTCGATTTGGCGAAGTTTGAAATGCTGAACGGAGTTGAGCGAGTGCATCGCATTCGCGCGCCTTACAAGCTGGCCGGCCGCGCGCTGCGGCCCGAAGGTACGGTGGTCGAGTTCGCCAATGGCGCAAAAATAGGCGGTCCGCAGGTGGCCATCATCGCCGGACCGTGCGCGATTGAAGACCGCGAGCAGATTTTTAAGATTGCCGCTTGCGTTAAGGCCGCAGGTGGAGAGTTCTTACGTGGCGGAGCCTTCAAGCCGCGCAGTTCGC
>PMHC01000036.1:3558-4826 GCA_003156495.1 Acidobacteriaceae bacterium | reverse complement strand
CGCATGAAGGAAACGCACTTCGACGGCAGCCGGAGCTTTCGGAACTTCTCGCTCGACCGCCAGACCGAACCGCTGGTTCTCGACTCCGAGATCAGCGGCCTGGACAACCTTCACGCCTACATGAAGCATGGCAACTACGTTGCCCGCTTCTCCTTTTCCGTGCTGGATATTCCAGCGACAAAGCCCAAATTCATCGAGCGGCTGAAGGACGACTACATCGTGCGCGAACCGAAGAAAGAAACGCCAGTGAAAGAGACACCACCGCCAGAACCGTCTGTTCCGGTAGTGGTGTCCGCAGTCGATGCAGCCAAACCCAAACCAACGCCGGTCGTCAAAGCCACGAAAAAATCACCTGATAAGAATCAAACCGAATTGGCATTCGGACCGAGGATTTAAACCATGCTGACTATTTCCAAGCCACTTTCCGCAAGCCAGGCGCAGAGCTACCACGCAAAAGAGTTCACCGCCAAGGAACAGAACTATTGGTCGCAACGTGGCGAGATTCAGGGTGAATGGCAAGGCCGTCTTGCTTCGCAATTCTGCCTTGCCGGGGCGGTCTCCGCCGAAGATTTTGCGCGTCTCAGCCAGGGACAACATCCGCAGACAGACGAACAACTCGTTCGCCAGCGTGCTTCCTATCAATATATGGATGCGGACGGCAAAACGGTCAAAACGATGGAGCATCGCGCCGGATGGGATGCGACCTTCTCCGCGCCAAAATCTGTTTCTCTCACCGCGCTTGTTGGTGGGGATGAAAACGTCCGCGTGGCGCACCGCAAAAGCGTCAAGGTTGCGCTCGAACAACTTGAGATGTACACGCAGGCACGCATCGGCGGGAACAACCCAGCGGAGACCACAGCCAAGTTTATTGCGGCCAAGTTCGAGCATGATACTGCGCGTCCGGTCGATGGGTACGTTGCCCCACAACTCCACACGCACGCCGTCATCTTCAATATGACCGAACGCGATAACGGCCAGTTCCGTGCGCTTCAGGAGCGCGGGTTATTCCAGTCGCAACAGTTCGCCACTGCCGTCTATCAATCGGAATTGACCTACCGGCTTCGCCAACTTGGTTACGAGATCGTAACCGGCCGCAGCGGCGCGCCGGAGATCAAGGGCTATACGCAGGAATATCTCGACGCATCCAGTCCGCGCAGCCAGCAGATTCGTGAATATCTGGAGCGCACCGGGCGCACGGGTTCCGAGGCTGCGGAAATTGCCGCGCACTCGACGCGAGACCGCAAGGAGATTCATTCGCAGCGCGAAGT
>PMHC01000036.1:0-3516 GCA_003156495.1 Acidobacteriaceae bacterium | reverse complement strand
GACAAAAACTTCGAGCGCGAGGCCGTTGTGGACGAGCGTTCCCTGATTCGTGACGGTCTCCGCCGTGGTATGGGCGAAGTCACCTACGCCCAGGTGCGAACCAATCTCGATGCTCGTCTAGCCTCTGGGGAATTTCAGATCGTAGACCGTGGACAGAACACACCTGCGCGGCAGTTTACGACCGCCAGGACAATCGAAGCCGAACACGAGATCGTCCATCGGATAACGGAAGAACGGAATCAGATCGAGCCGGTGTTGTCCCGGTCGGACGCGATTGCTGTTGCCGACCAGCACCAGTATCTCAATCGAGCACAGAAATCTGTGGTCGAAGATGTATTGAGCGCGCCCGACCGTGTTCAGGGAATTCAGGGCTACGCCGGGGCCGGTAAAACAACCACGCTTTCTGTGATCCGCGAGGCTGCGGAAACCCAAGGGTACACGGTCGAGGGCTTCGCCCCGACCTCCCGTGCCGCCCGTCAGTTGAATGAAGCTGGTGTCGAGTCGGGAACCCTGCAAGGCTTTCTTGCACATTCCGCCAAGCCGGATGCAGCCGAACAAAAACACTTTTACCTCGTCGATGAATCGAGCCTTGCGAGCACCAACCAGATGCGCGAATTTCTTGCGCGCCTCGGCCCCAACGACCGCGTTCTCCTGATCGGCGACACGCGCCAGCACCAGGGCGTCGAAGCTGGACGCCCCTTCGAGCAGTTGCAGGAGGCCGGAATGCGCACGGCCAAACTCGACGAGATCGTGCGCCAGAAAGACCCGGCGCTGAAGTCAGCCGTCGAAATGCTGGCCAAAGGTCAGGTCTCCGCCGCCCTCGAATCACTCCAGCAACAGGGACGTGTCCAGGAAATTCCGAATGCTGAAGAGCGCATCCGCGCCATTGCCAAAGCTTATGTGGAGTCACCCGAAAAGACGCTCATCGTTTCGCCCGACAATGCTTCCCAGCGCGAGTTGAATGTTGCCGTGCGGCAGGAATTGAAAGCCAACGGAACCCTAGCGCCGGAGGATCGCACCTTCCGGGTGCTCGTTCAGCGCCAAGACATGACCGGCGCTGAACGCACTTGGGCCAGCCACTACGAGATCAACGATGTGGTGCGTTATTCACGTGGCAGCCAGGCCATCGGCATGGAGGCCGGGAGCTACGGTTCGGTTGTCGGCGTCAACCCCGCCGCCAACCTGCTCACCGTCGCGAAATCCTCCGGCGAACAAGCTATCTATGATCCGCGCCGCCTGACCGGCGTCAGCGTCTACCGCGAGATCGACCGCGANNGACCTTGCCGCCGTCGAATCCATCTCGCCGGATGGCCGCATTTCAGCCCGCCTCGACAACGACCGCCAGATCGAATTTGATGCCACGGAACATCGCCATTTCGATCACGGTTACGCCGTCACCAGTCACAGTTCGCAGGGGCTTACCGCCGAGCGCGTCCTCGTGAACGCCGATACCGGCGTCCACCCAGACTTGCTGAACTCCCGCTTTGGCTACGTCTCCATCTCCCGCGCCAGCCATGAAGCCACTGTATTTACCGACAGCTTCGCCAAACTCAGCCCGCAACTCAGCGCTGATGTCTCCAAGACTTCGGCTCTTGAGATCAACCAAGCCCCGTCCGTCACTCAGGGGATTGGCATGGGAATATGACGGATACAAACAGTAGAATGGAGGCTGCGTTAGCCTCCACAACGTCGCGTTTATAGGAGGAATCGCAATGACCGACCTGACCATCATGCCAGAGAATTACGACAACATCCGCACTGGAATCGTCGAACTGCTCAAAGCGGCGCGCTCCGCTGCCGCCCGGAATGTCAATTCGATCATGACCGCCACCTATTGGGAGATTGGCCGTTGTATTGTCATTTTCGAGCAAGGTGGGGTGCACCGTGCCGAATACGGTGAACAGCTTGTCGAACAACTAGCCAGTGATCTGACTCGACAATTCGGCAGAGGATTCGGACGAGCAAACCTAGGACAAATGCGCGCTTTTTATCTTGCATGGCCCGAACAGAAGATTTCCCAGACACTGTCTGGGAAATCTATAAGCGCCATTAAAATCAGCGCTATAGATTGTATTTCTTCAACCGTTTCGGCCCTTGCATCTCGCTTTGCGTTGCCCTGGTCCGCCTACGTCCGGCTGCTTTCCGTCAAGCGCCCAGAAGCGCGGTCTTTTTACGAGGCTGAGGCGTTGCGGTCGGGGTGGTCCGTTCGCCAACTTGACCGCCAGATCAACAGCCAATTCTATGAGCGCATCGCGCTCTCGAAGAACAAAGCCGCCATGCTCCAGAAGGCTGAAACCGCCGAGCCGGGCGATACAATCACGCCCGAAGCGGCCATCAAAGATCCGTTCGTCCTTGAATTTCTCGATCTCAAAGACGAATACTCCGAATCGAACCTGGAGGAAGCGCTCATCCAGCACCTTACCGACTTTCTGCTGGAATTGGGCGACGATTTTGCATTCGTAGGCCGCCAGCGTCGGCTCCGCCTCGACGACAACTGGTTTCGCGTCGATCTGGTTTTCTTCCATCGCCGCCTGCGTTGCCTGCTCCTGGCCGACCTGAAGATTGGCAAGTTCAGCTACGCTGACGCCGGTCAGATGCACATGTACCTCAATTACGCCCGCGAGCACTGGACCAAACCCGGCGAAAACCCGCCCGTCGGCCTGATCCTCTGCGCCGAGAAGGGCGCGGCAGAGGCGCATTATGCCCTCGACAACCTGCCCAACAAGATTCTCGCCGCCGAGTACCAGACCGTCCTGCCAGACGAAAAGCTGATTGCAGAAGAGTTGGACCGATCCCAACGTACCCTCGAAAACTCAAAGTCAGCACCCGAATTGCCCGGTAAACCGATCCGCTAGTTTCGCTTATCATGGGTATTGGATAATCAATGCCATGCCCATGACAAGGTAGCCCTTCAAGCCCATCGCGTGGGCAAACCGGCATGGTTTGGGTAACTTTGCCGGGAGGGTAGACCGTTGAACGCCGTTGAAATTGAAGAGGCCATCTCGCAACTGGCGGATCAGCCGTTTGACCCGGTGAATTTTTCCTATGCTTTCCTCGAAGCGTTCGGAAACAAAGCAACAACGATCAAAAGGCTGCGCGCCGGGGCCTCCAACAAATCCGACCTTGGCGGCGTTCTCCAAACCAGCAACATCCATATTAAGGTGTGCGCGGAAGGCGAGGTTACCAAGACCCTCGCCGCGCTACGGGAAAGCCCGTCCACGATCCGGGCCAAGGCCAAATTCATTCTGGCGACAGACGGGCAAACGCTGGAAGCCGAGAATCTTGCTTCCGACGATTCGCCCATCGCTTGCAACTACAAAGACTTTCCCGACCATTTCGGTTTCTTCCTGCCGCTCGCTGGCATCTCCACCGTCCGGCAGATCAGCGAAAACTCATTCGATATCCGCGCGACCAGCCGCCTCAACCGGCTTTACGTCGAGCTTCTGAAAGACAACCCGGAATGGGGCACCTCCGCCCGCCGCCATGACATGAATCACTTCATGGCGCGGCTCATCT
>PMHC01000074.1 GCA_003156495.1 Acidobacteriaceae bacterium | reverse complement strand
TCCAGGCGGCGCGCGGGCTGCCTGTGAGGTCGCGGTGGCGCTCGAGAAGGCCGCGGATGAGCTTGATGTCGGCCGGTTCGGTGAGCGGATCCAGGTCGACGCCGGTTTTGTTGCAGCGGCGCGAGGCGAAGTCGCCCTGCTCGTCGAGAACGTAGGCGATGCCGCCGCTCANNCGGCGGCGAAGTTGCGGCCGGTCGAGCCGAGGATGAGAACCAGGCCGTTGGTCATGTATTCGCAGCCGTGATCGCCGACGCCTTCGACAACAGCGGTAGCGCCGGAGTTGCGGACGGCGAAACGTTCGCCGCCGATGCCGTTAAGGAAGACCTCGCCGCTGGTAGCGCCGTAGAGAACGACGTTGCCGATCAGAATCGATTCTTCGGGCAAAAAGCTGGCGGTCTTGGGCGGATAGGCGATGATGCGTCCACCGGAGAGGCCCTTGCCGAGGTAATCGTTAGCGTCGCCTTCAAGCTCGAGTGTGACGCCGTTGGGAACGAAGGCGCCGAAGCTCTGTCCGGCCGAGCCGGTGAACTTGAAGTGAATGGTTTCGTTGGGCAGCCCGGCCGAGCCGTAGCGGCGAGCGATTTCACCGCCCAGCATCGCGCCCACCGTGCGGTGAACGTTGCGGATGGTGAAGTTGCCGGTGACCGGCGTTTTGGATTCGAGCGCGGGCTTGGCCTTTTCGATCAGCGCGTGATCAAGCGCCGGTCCGAGGCCGTGATCCTGAGCCTGTGTGCGGCGGCGGGAGACGCGCGAAGGCAGCGCGGGCGCGTGCAGAATCGAGGAGAGGTCGATGCCCTTGGCCTTCCAGTGTTCGGCGGCGACCGAGGCGTCGATTTTTTCGACGTGGCCGACCATCTCGTCAACGGTGCGGAAGCCCAGCTTAGCCATGTATTGGCGCATCTGCTCGGCGATGAACAGGAAGAAATGCATTACGTGCTCGGGTTTGCCGGTAAAGCGGGCGCGCAGTTCCGGGTTCTGGGTAGCGATGCCGACGGCACAGGTGTTCAGGTGACATTTGCGCATCATCACGCAGCCCAGGGCGACCAGTGGCATGGTGGCGAAACCGAACTCCTCGGCGCCGAGCAGCGCGGCGATCACGACGTCGCGGCCGGTCTGGAGCTTGCCGTCGGTCTGTACGCGAATGCGCGAGCGCAGATCGTTGAGCAGTAGCACTTGCTGGGTTTCGGCCAGGCCGAGCTCCCAGGGCAGGCCGGTGTGCTTGACGGAACTGAGCGGCGCGGCGCCGGTGCCGCCATTGTCGCCGGAGATAAGAACCACGTCGGCGTGAGCCTTGGAGACGCCGGCGGCCACGGTGCCGACGCCTACTTCCGAAACCAGCTTGACGGCGATGCGGGCCTTGGGATTGACGTTCTTCAAGTCGTAGATCAACTGCGCCAAGTCTTCGATCGAGTAGATGTCGTGGTGCGGCGGAGGCGAGATGAGGCCGACGCCGGGGATCGAATAACGGGTTTTGGCGATAATTTCGTTGACCTTGTGGCCGGGCAGTTGTCCGCCCTCGCCGGGCTTTGCGCNNTGATCTGGATTTCGTCGGCGTTTACTAAGTAGTTGGCGGTAACGCCGAAGCGGCCGCTGGCGACCTGCTTGACGGCCGAGCGGCGACTGTCGCCGTTGGCGTCGGGTTTAAAGCGGGCTTCGTCTTCGCCGCCCTCGCCGGTGTTCGACATGCCGCCCAGGCGATTCATGGCGATGGCCAGGGTTTCGTGAGCTTCTTTGCTGATCGAGCCAAAGCTCATGGCGCCGGTGGTGAAGCGCTTGACGATCGTCTTGGCTGGCTCGACCTGATCGATAGGCAGCGGCTTGTTGGCGAATTTGAGCTTGAACATGCCGCGCAGGTTGCAGAGCTGACTGTTCTGATGATCGATCAGATCGGTGTACTTCTGAAATTCAGCGAAGTCGTTTTCGCGAACGGCGCGTTGCATCGTGGCGATGGTTTGCGGATTGACCAGATGATATTCGCCGGTGACGCGGAATTGATATTGACCGCCGACGCGCAGATCGGTCTCCGATTCGGTGAGCGGCCGATAGGCGTAAGCGTGCTTGACCAGGGCTTCGCGCGCGAGCACGTCGAGGCCAATGCCTTCAATGCGCGAGGCGGTGCCGGGGAAGTAGTCGTCGATCAGAGATTTGTTCAGACCGACGGCCTCAAAGATTTGGGCTCCACGATAGCTTTGCAGGGTGGAAATGCCCATTTTGGAGAAGGTCTTGAGCAGTCCCTTGTCGATGGCTTTGATGAAGTTCTTTTCGGCCTGATCGGCGGTGGTTTCTTCCGGCAGCTTGCCCTGGCGCTGAAGATCGCGGACGGTCTCAATGGCCAAGTAGGGATTGACGGCGCTGGCGCCGTAACCGATCAGCAGGGCGAAGTGCATCACCTCGCGCGGCTCGCCGCTTTCGATGATGATGGCGACCTGCGTGCGGGTTTTTTCTTGGACCAGACGATTGTGTACGGCGGCCATGGCGAGCAGGCTCGGGATGGGCGCATAAGTGGAATCGACGCCGCGGTCGGAGAGGATCAGCAGCGAGTAGCCGGAGGCGACGGCGTGCGAGGCGCGCGCGCTCAGTTCTTCAAGCGCGTGGCGCAGGCCATCTTCGCCTTCGTCGGCGCGGAAGAGCGTGGGCAGCGTGGTGGCCAGCAGGTCGCCAGAGGAGATGCGGCGCAGCTTTTCCAGGTCGTGATTGCTGAGGATCGGGTAAGGCAGCTTGAGTGTGTGGCAGTTCTCGGGCGCTTCGTCGAGAATGTTGCGCTCGGTGCCAATGTAGCTGATCAGCGACATGACCATCTCTTCGCGGATGGGGTCGATCGGAGGATTGGTGACCTGGGCGAAGA
>PMHC01000122.1 GCA_003156495.1 Acidobacteriaceae bacterium | reverse complement strand
GGTTGCACTTTTTGCGTCAGCAGTCGGACCGCGATGGCGGCGAGCCCTGCCGTTCGCTGGCCGACTTTATCGCGCCCAAAGAAACCGGACTGGCCGACCATATCGGCGCTTTCGCGGTGACCGGCGGCCTGGGCGTGAAGGAACTGTGCGACGGCTTCCGCGCCCAGCACGACGACTACAACACGATCATGGTCGAGGCGCTGGCCGACCGTTTGGCCGAGGCTTTTGCCGAGTGCTTGCACCGGCGTGTGCGCGAAGAGTGGGGCTACGGCCGCGATGAAAAGCTGAGCCACGAGGAGCTGCTGCACGAAAAGTACCGGGGAATTCGCCCTGCGCCGGGCTATCCTGCCTGCCCTGACCATACCGAGAAGGCCGCGATCTGGCGGCTGCTCGGCGTCGAGGAGCGGATCGGGATGCAATTGACCGAGTCTTACGCCATGTGGCCGGGAGCCAGCATCAGCGGCTTTTACTTCGCGCATCCTGAGAGCCGCTACTTCAGCCTGGGCAAGATCGGCCGCGATCAGGCGGAGGATTACGCGCGGCGCAAGGGGCTCGGAGTGGCCGAAATCGAGCGCTGGCTGGGACAGAACCTGAGCTACGAACCGGAAGAATCTTAAGCCGTTAGACCGACAGCCGGAAAAAGTTGCGCTTGCGGCAGAGCATGGATTCCGATACGGGACCGGCGCCGAGGCCGCGTCCCATCGTGTCTTCGCCGCGTAAAACAACAGCATTCCATATAGGCATTGCGCCCATTCCCCGCGAAAATAATTTTGGAATCCAACGAAACTTTCCTTTGAACTGGGGGTTCGAGGGATCACTCGGGGGATTATGCGTCTTTCCCGCCTGCGGAATATCGATCTCGCGAGGGGGCCCGCTAACTCATGCCTTGGAGGAGTTTTGAATGAAGCTCAAATGGCTTGTCTGTCTATGCGCCCTGCTCGCGCCGCAGCTTTTTGCGGATGCGGGGCAACGTTTGATTCCGGCCGGATCGCTGGTTTCGTGCACGACCGGCGGGGCTCGAATCTCATCGCGAACCACCGCCGCCGGCGACCCGGTATTGTGCAAGGTCGAGCACCGTCGCGGCGATTTCATGCTTCCCTTCGGCAGCTATCTGGGAGGGGAGCTGGCCGAATACAAAGACCCCGGCCATCTGGTCGGAAAGGGCTGGATGCAACTGGACTTCGATCGGCTTTATGTCGGCAATACGGCGATTCCGGTCGACGCCAAAGTCGTTGACGTTCCCGGTTACAAAATCGATCAGCAGGGCCGGATTTTAGGCAAAGGCCACGCGGTCCGCGACACGTTTTTGTGGCTGATTCCGGTGCTGTGGCCGATCGATTTGCTCGAACTGCCGCGGCGCGGTCCGCGGCCCACGCTGAAGGTCGAAACTGCGTTGACGCTGCGGGTGATGGAAGACATTCAGATTCCCAATACGCCCGAGCCGCAGCGCGACCCCAATGGGCTGATCCAACGCTCCTCGGTTGCCGAAGAGCCGCAGCAGTTGGTTGAGCAGGCTCCGCTGAGCGCACAAGCCCAGCCTGCGCCGCAGATGGCCTACGCGCCAGTTCAACAGATGGTCTACGCGTCTGCGCCGCCTCCGCCAGCCTATTACTACGCGCCGGTAGCCTACATGTATATGCCGGTGATGGCTTACGCGTGNNCTCCGCCGGCGGCTTACGCGGCTCCGCCCGCAGCTTACGGCGCGCCTGCATCGCCGGCGGTTTATGCGCCGCGCACGGGCTACTACGGTGGTTATTCTGGAGCGCCCAGGATGATGCGCGCGAGCTACCGCTGGAGATAGACGGGGCGCAGATTTCACTTGCAGGATGCGCCAGGGAGGGAGCTTTTTGCCGTTATTGCGTAGAATTGCGGCGATTTGTACCAGATTGAAGCTCAAACGGCGCAATGCAAAGCCTCCACGAATGGCCGTGGGAACCATGTAAGACTGGCTTTTGCCCGCGGCCATTCTTTTTTGCCGGGATGAGAAGGCGTTTTTTGTGTACCCTGAGGTTACAGTCGTAAAAATATTTCTTCCGTTTTTGCATTTATTTGATCCGCCCTTTACAATTCGGCGGGATACTAATGCAGTGATTTCACAAACCTGTCCTAAAGCTCCGTTGCAACTCGTGGTGGACGTGGCAACGCCGGTGGAGGCTCTTGCCTCGTCGAGTGTTAGCTCCGTACCCCAGTCAGCGTCTGCCTCGCGCATTCATGCCGCGGTGGGACATTACCGGCTGCGGCTGGCCGCAACCGCAGAGGATCGCGAGGCCGCCTGCCGGCTGCNNGCTTCAAGGTCTTCAATATCGAACTGGGCGAGGGGCTGAAGAGCTCTTACGAGACCGGAATCGATAGCGACCGCTTCGATGCCTCCTGCGAGCACCTGATCGTGGAAGACAAACTGAGCGGAAAAGTGGTGGGTACCTACCGGATGCAGTCGGGAGAGATGGCGGCCCGGCATGAGGGCTACTACACAGAGCAGGAGTTCGATTTGTCGCCCTACGAACTGCTGCGCCCCGAGGTGCTGGAGTTGGGCCGAGCCTCGATCGACCGCGAGCATCGCACCTTCGAGGTGCTGATGTTGTTATGGCGGGGAATCACCCAGTATGCTACCGACATGGGGTTGCGTTATCTGCTTGGCTGCTCGTCGATTAATTCCAACAAACCGATAGAAGGCTGGCAGGTTTATCGGCAATTGGAGTGTTCCTTGGCTCCGGCGGAGTTCATGACCCGGCCGACTGCGGCGTATGCCTGTCCTGAGGAACAACAGGAGTCAGGCGCACAGCCGTCGTCCCGCGTAGGCGAGCAGGCGCCGGTAGGCGCTCCGGCGATGGCCAAGGTTCCCAAGTTGCTGAAGACCTATTTAGCGTTTGGCGCACGAATCGCCGCGCAGCCGGCCTGGGACCGCGAATTCCACACCATCGATTTTTTGACCTTCCTCGATATGAAGCTGCTATCGCCGGCGGCGCGCAATCGCCTGGCGCCGTTGACGCGGTGAGGCTACGTCGGCTCCGGCGCGCTGTGGCGCTGGGGTTCATGCTTGCTTTTTGCGTCGTTCGCTACGGGTGGATGCGTTTACGCGGGCCGATGCCTCTGGAGCGGCGCGCGCGCTGGCTGCAGGCGACGACGCGGGGAATTCTAGCCGGCCTTGGCATCAACTTCGAGGTCGACGGGCAACTGCCTGGTTGCGGCCTGATCGTCTCCAATCACCTCAGCTATCTGGATATTCTGCTGATCAGCGCGGCGACGCCGTGCTTTTTCGTGGCCAAATCCGAGATCGGCCACTGGCCGTTTTTTGGCTGGGCGGCGCGTCGTGGCGGAACGATTTTTCTGAAGCGCGCGAGCATGGCCAGCGCCAACGCCGCGGCCGGCGAAATCTACGATCGGTTGGCGCTGTCGGTTCCGGTGTTGCTTTTTCCCGAAGGCACGAGTACCGACGGCGCGCAGGTGCTGCGCTTCCACTCGCGGCTGATCGCGCCGGCGGTGGCTGCCGGCGCGCCGATTACCGCGGCGGCGATCCGTTACGAGATTGAGGGCGGCGAGGCTGAGCGGGAGTTGTGCTGGTACGGCGACGCAACGTTGCTGCCGCATCTGTGGAAGGCGTTGGGGGGCTCCGGTTTTACGGCGCGCATCCATTTTGGCGAACCGCGGATTTACGCCGACCGCCGCGAGGCCGCCGACCGCACCCATGCGGAGATTACAGCCTGGCGCGAGGCGGGCAAGCCGGCGCTGGAGATGGTGGGCGCGGCGGACTGAAGCGCGCTACCTGCCGGGCGGCGGAGCCGTAGAGCCGCGGACGACCAGGCTGGTGGAGACCAGAAACTCGCGTTGCAAATGAGGATTGTGCGGATCTTCGATTTGGGCGCAAAGGGCCTTGAAGGCGGCGTGGGCCAGATCGATGCGCGAAAGACGGATGGTGGTCAGCGGCGGCAGGGTGAACTCGGCGAAGTCGATGTCGTCTAGGCCGACGACCGACAGATCCTGGGGCACGCGCATTCCTCTCATGTAGGCCGCGCGCAGAACGCCGATGGCCAACATGTCGTTAGAGCAGATGACGGCGGTGGGCGGTGCGGTGAATTTGCGCAGCCGCTCGAAGCCGGTGACGCCGCTCTTGAGGGTGTGTCCGCATTCGATGATCCATTTTTTCTGGATCGGCAGGTCGGCGGCGCGCATCGCGGCGATGAAATCATTTTCACGCGTAAGCGCGGAGTGCAGGTTGTGCGGGCCGGCCAGAAAGGCGATCTCGCGATGGCCGAGCTCGGCCAAGTGCTGGACGGCTTCGTGAATGCCGGTCGAGTAGTCGAGCAGAATCGTGCTGGCCTTCGGGTCGTCGAGCTTGAATTCGGCCAGAACGATCGGCACATTGCGGTTCACGATCTGGTCGATGAAGGGCTCCTCTTCGCCGAAGGTCATGATGGCTACGCCGTCGGCCTTGCGCTCCAGCAGGCGGCGGACGCAGGTGGACAACACCGCGGGGTCGCTATTGCTGGAACTGATGAGAATCTCGTAGCCGTGGGCGACGGCGATCTCTTCGAAACTCTGGATCAGTTCGGGGAAGAAGGGATTGGTGATGTTTTCAACGATGATGCCCAGCAGGTGGCTGCGTCCGGAAACGAGGGTGCGGGCGTGGGTGTTGGGCAGATAGTTTAACTGCTTGATCGCTTGCCAGACGCGCTTCGACAGCCGGTCGCTGACCTGGGCCGAGTCGTTGATGGTTCTGGAGACGGTGGCGATGGAGACCTTTGCCAGCGCAGCGACGGTGCGGATGTCGGGCAGTTTGTCTGGTGAGCTATAGTTTGTTTTTCGAGCCACGAACTTATCCTAATGCAGCGGTGGAGATGGCGCGAGAAGAAAAATTCAGTGTTTTTTCCTGGAGTTCATCTGCGCATCGTAATGTTTTTTGAAATCAAATACTATAGGCAGATTCAGCCTCGGCGTTTTCAGCGATGAGCAGGCGGAGGTCGCGGAGGTTGTGGCCGGTGGGGCCGGTAACCACCGAGTCGCCCAGAGCCGTGAAGAGCGGACAGGCGTTGAACTCCGCCAGCGACTCTTCGGGATCGTAGCCGAAGGCGCGGGCGCGGGCGACGGTGGTCGGATCGGCGATGGCACCGGCCGCCTGCGTGTTGCCGTCGATGCCGTCGGAGCCGGCGCTGAAAACAGTGAGCCGCTCGTTGGGAAATTGGGCGAGATCAAGCGCGCAGGTGAGGGCGAATTGCTGATTGCGTCCGCCGGCGCCGGGGGTGCGGTTGAGCGCAACGGTGACTTCGCCGACCGAGATCAGGCAGAGGCGTTCGCGCTTGGCGCGCAGCGCATGGAAGCGCTCGAGCAGATAGCGGGCGGCGTCGGCATAATCCCAATCGTCGCAACTGTTGT
>PMHC01000131.1:2824-8197 GCA_003156495.1 Acidobacteriaceae bacterium | reverse complement strand
AGCTGAAAGCTGATAGCTAAAAACTGAAAGCTGTTTTTGGAGGTACGCGATTTGCTGGGCGAAGGCATTTTGAAGGGCATGGCGGTGACGGCGAAGAATTTTTTTCTGAGCTATTTCTCCGCCGAACGGCTGACGACGGTCGAGTATCNNNCCTGGTCTACGACGGCGAGGACAAGCAGGCCGGACTGCGCTGCGTCTCCTGCCAGATTTGCGAAAAAGAATGTCCGCCCAAGTGCATTTTTATTGAAAAGAGCCAGGACAAGAAACCGGATTATCTGGGCCGGCCGCAATTCTATCCGGCGCGCTTTGAGATCGACGTTTCGGTCTGTATGAGCTGCCAGATTTGCGTCGAGGTCTGCCCCTTCGATGCGATCAAGATGGACCAGCGCTTTGAGTACGCTACCGACGAGCGCTTTGGCGGTCTACTGTTCGATCGCGAGCAACTGGTCAAGTCGAATGCGCACTTTCGCATAATCCATCCCACCGATGCCGCCGAGGTGGATGCGCGCCGCGCTGAAGAAAAAGCCAAAGCCGAAGCCAGGGCCGCGGCCACTGCGAAAACAGCTGCGCCGAAATCCGCGCCGGCCGAAGGAGGAGAGTAGCGTATGGCCGCGAATCTAGACCAGATTTTCATTCTCTTGCGTGATTGGCTCGTGAGCTTTTTGCCTGCCCTGTTGCGGCCTGCGGCTGGAGTAGTGCTCGGCGTAGTCGCTATCGTTTGCGTCTTTCCCGCGCTTTTCGCGCTGACGACAGTCTTCGAGCGCAAGGGCTTGGCGCGCATCCAGAATCGGCTGGGCCCGAATCGCGTGGGCCCCTTCGGCCTTTTGCAGCCGATGGCCGATGGCGTCAAATCGCTTACCAAAGAAGACATTGTCCCTTCAAGTGCTAATGCCGGCGTGCATTTTCTTGCGCCGCTGGTGCTGGTGGTCGCCGTTTTTATGGGCTTTGCCGTGCTGCCGATGGGGCGCAACATGGTGCTGGTCGATATGGACGCCGGGCTGCTGTTCTTTTTTGCCATGAGCGCCTCGTCGGAACTGGCGGTTTTTATGGCTGGGTGGTCGAGCCGTAACAAATATTCGCTGCTGGGCGCGATGCGCGCCGTGGCGCAGATGATCAGCTATGAAGTGGTGTTGCTGCTCTCGTCGGTTTCGGTGGTGATGATCGCCGGCTCGCTCTCGCTCACCAAAATTGTCGCGGCGCAGAATGTTTATAGTGGCGGTCTGCCGCACTGGTACATCTTCACGCCCTGGGGGCTGGCGAGTTTTGTGATGTACGCGATTGCCACCACGGCCGAGACCAACCGTTCGCCCTTCGATCTGCCCGAGGGCGAATCGGAACTTGTTGCCGGCTACCACACCGAATACTCGGGCTTTAAATTCGCGCTCTTCTTTTTGGGCGAGTATCTGGCCATGTTCTCGATCTCCGGATTGGGCGTGACGCTTTTTCTTGGCGGATGGTCCGCGCCCTGCTCTGGGCTCGAATGGGTTCCTTCGTGGATCTGGTTTTTCGGCAAGATGATGCTTTCGATTTTCGTTTTTATCTGGATGCGCGGCACGCTGCCGCGGCTGCGCCAGGATCAGTTAATGAACTTTGCCTGGAAGTTTATTTTGCCGCTCACGCTGCTCGATTTGTTTGTAACCGCGCTCTGGCGCTTTATGGGCGAGGGTTGGCTGCGCTGGGTGGTTTCGACGGCGATTCTTGTGGCGGCTTATGTGCTGCTGGGCCGCGCCGAGATGCGTAAAAAACACTACGGCCCCAGGAGCTATCGCTATGCGGAATAAAAAAACAGGGAACAATGAGCCAGTCGCTTTGCGGCCGTGCGAAAGGATGGGCGAACGATGAGTCCCGTCTTCTACATTCTGGCGGTTCTCACGTTGGGCGGAGCGCTGGCTGCGGTGTTGCTTAAGCCGCTGGTGCATTGCGCGCTGGCGACGACGGTTGCCTTTGCCGGGTTGGCGCTGCTTTATCTCGAACTCGACGCGCAGTTCGCCGGTTTTGTGCAGATTCTGGTTTACATCGGCGCGGTGGCGATTCTGCTGGTCTTCGCTATTTTGTTGACGCATGGTTCCGAGCCGCCCAGAAAGGGAGCCTTCAACCGCACATGGATTGCCGGAGCAGTGATCGCCGCCGCCGTCTTCGCCGTGCTGGGCTGGGCCGTGGTGCGCAGCGCTGCTGCTTTGCCGCTACAGGCGGCAGCTCCCGTCGTCACGGTGCGCGAAATTGGTTTTGCGTTGATGGGCCGCTATGTGCTGCCGCTGGAAATTGCCGGCCTGCTTTTTACCGTGGCTACGATTGGCGCGGTGATTGTCGCCATGCATGAGAAGGAGGGCGCCAAGTGAATCCGCTCGTAGCTTTCCTTCTTGTTGCGGCGATGCTCTTCGCTATCGGCTTGGCCGGAGCGTTGGTGCGCCGCAATGCGATTCTGGTGCTGATCGGCATCGAGTTGATGCTCAACGCAGCTAACCTGAATCTGATTGCCTTCTGGCGCTATGGGCCGCATCCGGAGGCGCTAACTGGTATGCTTTTCGCGATTTTTTCAATCGCGGTGGCAGCCGCCGAGGCCGCTGTGGGATTGGGCTTGGTGATCGCCATTCATCGCCACACGGGCACGACCAATCTTGATCAGATGAATGGGATGAAAGGGTGAAGGGATGATACAAGCCGCGATTCCTTTTCATCCCGCCATTGTGTCATCGGCTGCCGCGCAGGCGCTGTGGCTGATTCCCGCCGTGCCGATTGTGGCTTCGGGATTGATTGCGCTGCTTCGGCGGCCGTACCGGAAGATCGCGGCTACATTGGCGATTGGCGCGCTGAGTTTTTCGCTGCTGTTTTCGCTCCTCAGCTTTTGCTACGTTCTTAGCGGATGGGCGCAAAACGATCCCGTCCGCGAGGTCGTCAACTTTACCTGGTTTCAATTCGGCTCAACCGCCGTCGATCTGGGCTGGATTCTCGATCCGCTTACCGCGATCATGCTGGCGATGGTCAGCTTCGTCAGTCTGCTGATTTTTATTTATTCGCTGGGCTACATGGCCCACGACGAAAACTTCACGCGCTTTTTCTGCTTCATGTCGCTTTTTGCCGGAGCGATGCTGGGCGTGGTGATTTCGAATAGCTTGCTTTTGCTCTTCATGTGCTGGGAAATCGTTGGCCTCACTTCATATTTGCTGATTGGCTTCTGGTATCAGCGGCCGGCAGCGGCCGCCGCGGCCAAGAAAGCATTTCTGGTGACGCGCGTCGGCGATGTGTTTTTCCTGCTCGGGATTGTGTGGCTCTTTTCGCAAACCGGCACGCTGCTTTTCTATAACTACGGCACAGGGTCGCTTGAGGGAACGGCGCTTGCCGCGCTCGTCGCGCAGCCTGCGGCGTTGGGGCTGAGCGCGGCCGGCGCGATCGGTCTGCTGATTTTTTGCGGTGCGGCGGGCAAGAGCGGTCAGCTTCCGCTGCACGTCTGGCTGCCTGATGCGATGGAGGGGCCGACGCCGGTTTCCGCGCTGATTCACGCGGCCACAATGGTTGCCGCCGGCGTTTTTCTGGTGGCGCGTGTTTATCCGTTGATGCAGGCCGGAGCGCAACCCGGCGGCACAACCGTGGCGCTCACGGTCATCGTCTGGGTTGGCGCGGCGACGGCGGTTTTTGCCGCGCTCATCGCCATCGCGCAAAATGACATCAAACGCATTCTCGCCTACTCCACGATTTCGCAACTTGGCTACATGATGGCCGGCCTCGGGATGGGCGGCGTGGCCGTGGGCATGTTTCATTTGATCACGCACGCATTTTTCAAATCGCTGCTCTTCATGGGCGCGGGCTCGGTGATTCACGGCTGCCGCGACGAGCAAGATATTCGCCGCATGGGCGGCTTGAAAGTGGACATGCCGCTTACCTTCATCACTTACGCCATCGGCATGTTGGCTCTCTGCGGTTTTCCGCTGCTGTTTTCCGGCTTCTGGTCAAAGGACGGCATCCTCGAAGCGGCGCATGGCTGGAGCATTTCTCGCGCGCCGTTTTATCTGCTGCTCTTTGGCGTGCTGCTGACGGCTTTTTATATGACGCGCCAAGTCTGCTACGTTTTCTTCGGTTACTGGCGCGGTCGCCAGACGGCGCACGAAAGCCCGAAGACGATGACGTTGCCGCTGGTGATTCTGGCGCTCTTCGCCATGGCGCTGGGCGCGATTGGAACTCCTGCCTGGCCGTGGTTCCACGCATTTCTTGAGGACCGTGCCGTTGTCTTCGATTTGCGCGCGATGGCCGATCCGCGTCTATTGGCGCTGATGACCGCTTCGTCGATTGTCGTTATCTTTGGCCTGATGCTGGGCTGGCGGTTTTATGGCGATCGCTCGCCCAAGCCGGAGGCGCCCGATGCGCTCGAAAAAATTGCGCCTACGCTCTGGGCCGGTTTGCGCGATCGTCTTTACGTCGACGAACTTTATGGCGCGACCGTTGTCGCCTTCTACAACTGGTGGGCGCGCGTGGCCGATTGGCTTGATCGCTGTATATGGGGCGGCATGGTCGCCGCCGTCGCCGCGCTCTTCGGCCTTTGGGCGCGCTTCAGCCGCTTTTTCGATCGCGCCTGGATCGACGGCGGATTCGATAAAGGCTGCGAGGAACTTTCCACCGGCGGCGGTTTGTTGTCCCGTGTCGAAGGCGGCCGCGCGCAAAATTACCTGCGCATTCTCGCCGCCGGCGTCGTTGCGCTGGTCGCGATTTTGCTTTGGAGCGTGAGACCATGAACGGAATTCCCATCCTCACGCTGCTCACCGTGCTGCCGCTGGCCGGCGCCGCTGTCGCGCTTTTCTCCGGCAAGCAGGCGCGCGGCGTAGCTCTGCTCTCCGGGCTGGCCTCGCTGGCCGTCGCGCTTTTTGTCTGGACGCAACTGCCGGCCGACGGTTCGATTGGATTGGTTGAACGCGCGGCCTGGGTGCCTTCGCTCGGTATCGAATATCACGTTGGCGTCGACGGGCTGGGAGCGCTGATGCTCGTGCTTTCGGCCATCGTTACGCTGATGGCCGTTGACGCGGCGCATCGCGTTCATCACATGCCGGGGTTCTTTTACGGCCTGATTCTCATGCTCCAGTCGGGACTTTTCGGCGCATTCACCGCGCTTAATTTTTTCCACTGGTTTTTGTTTTGGGAGTTGAGCCTGATCCCCGCCTTCTTTCTCATCAAGCTGTGGGGCGGTCCGCGGCGCGGTCCCGCGGCCACGCAGTTTTTCGTTTACACCATGGCCGGTTCGGCGGCATTGCTGGTCTCGTTTCTCGCCATCTTTTTCTCGACAGGCTCGATGGACTTCGGCTACCTCGCCACTCTCGCCCAAACCGGCGCGCTTACGCCGATGGTCGAGTCGCATCTCGGCTCCGCGATGCCTTGGCTTGCGGC
>PMHC01000131.1:0-2819 GCA_003156495.1 Acidobacteriaceae bacterium | reverse complement strand
GAAGCGCCTTCGCCGGTGACGATGCTGCTTACCGGCGCAATGTCGAAGATGGGGCTCTACGGCCTGCTGCGCATCGCCTTGCCGATCTTCGGCGTGCAGATCGCCGCCATGCGCACGCCGCTGCTGGTCCTAGCCACGATCACCGTGGTAATGGGCGCGTGGGCCGCCGCCGCGCAAACCGATTTGAAGCGCGTCTTCGCTTACTCCTCGGTAAACCATCTTGGCTACTGCATGCTCGCCATCTTCGCGCTGGCCGTGCCCGCCGCAGGCGCCGCGCAGCGCGCCAGCCAGGCCGCCGCGCTCAACGGCGCGATTTTGCAAATCTTCAACCACGGCATTACCGCCGCCGCGCTTTTCTGGTTTGTCGCCATGATCCAATTCCGCACCAACGGCCTGCGCGGCATTAACGATTTTGGCGGTCTGCGCAAGCCCGCGCCGATTTTCGCCGGACTGATGGGCATCGCGCTCTTTTCTTCGCTCGGACTGCCTGGGCTCAACGGCTTTGTCGGCGAGTTCCTCATCTTCCGCGGAGTTTTTCCTCTGGCCTGGGTGGCGGCTTCGGTTTCGATTCTTGGATTGCTCGTGACCGCGGTTGTGTTGCTGACTGTGATTCAAAAAGTCTTTGCCGGCCCCACGCCGGAGCGGTGGGCGAAATTTCCTGACCTGCACCCGAGCGAGCGGATGGCGCTGACGCCAGTGATTGTTCTGATGTTTTTGCTCGGTTTGGCGCCGCAGCTTATTGTCGATACGATTAACCCCACGGTGATGAACCTGCTGGCGCATTGGAGATTTTGATGTTGGCCTGGTCGATCTACATTTCGTTTGCCGGAGCGCTGATTGTGGCGCTGCTGCCCACCGGCAAGTTTGCACTCGTGCGCTGGTTCGCGCTAGCCGTGGCGGCCGTCGGCTTGGCGATTGACGTTGCCGGCTACGCCGCCGGTTTTGCGCAAGGGCCGCGGACGCTCGTTGACGCTGCGTGGATTCCCGCGATGGGCATTCATTTTTTGCTTGTCGCCGATGGCATCAGCCGCGTTCTGGTTTTGCTCACCGGCATTGTCGCCGTTGCTGGAGTGCTCTTCAGTTGGAATGTCGAGACGCGCGTCAATCATTTCTTCGCTTTTTATCTGGCGCTGATCGGCGGCGTCTACGGCGTTTTTCTTAGTGCCGATTTCTTTTTGTTTTTTGTCTTTTATGAAATCGCCATCGTGCCCAAATATTTTTTGATCGCGATTTGGGGCTCAACGCGCCGCGAATACGGCGCCATGAAGCTTGTGCTCTACTCCTTTGTTGGTTCGTCGATGGTGCTTGTCGGTTTGCTTGCCGCCTACACCAGTTCCGGCTCGCACTCGACGACGCTTGTAGCGCTGGCTCACGCGGGCCTGCCGGCGAGTTTTCAGATGTGGTGCTTCCCGCTGGTTTTCACGGGATTCGCGATTCTGGCGGGCATGTGGCCCTTCCACACCTGGGCGCCCACCGGGCACGTGGCTGCGCCTACCGCCGCCTCAATGCTGTTGGCCGGCGTGGTGATGAAGCTCGGCGCCTACGGCTGCCTGCGCGTAGCGATTGGGCTCTTTCCGCTAGGCCTTGCGCCGTGGGGCTTCTCTATTATCGGCCTCGGCTCCTGGCGCGATGTCTTCGCGTGGCTGGCTGTCATCGGCATTGTTTACGGCGCGCTGGTGGCGCTGGCGCAAACCGACTTTAAATTTGTGATTGGCTACTCGAGCGTGAGCCATATGGGATTTGTGTTGCTCGGCTTGATGACGCTCAACCAGATCGGAGTTGACGGCGCGGTGATGCAGATGTTCTCGCACGGCGTGATCGCCGGACTGCTCTTCGCCATTGTTGGCCGTATGGTTTACGACCGCACGCATACGCGCCAGTTGGCGGAGCTTGAATTGATGCACCTTTCGCGCCGATTGCCCTTCGCCGCCTGGGCCTTTGTTTTTGCCGGCGTGGCTGCGATGGGGATGCCCGGTTTCTCCGGTTTCGTTTCCGAGCTGCAAATTCTGGTTGGCGCATGGCGCGTCAATCCATGGTGGGTTGCGATAGCTGGCATCGGCATCGTCATCAGTGTTGCTTACATTTGGCGCGCGTTGCAAAAAGCATTTTTCACCGACAAGCTGCCTACGCCTGAGGATCATCCCAAGACCGGCTGGCACAGTTTGGGCGCGATTACTTGGCCGGAGATTGCCGGCACTGTTTTGCTGGGCGCATCGACGCTCGCCGTTGGAATCTATCCGCGCATTCTGCTCGATCAGATCGAACCCGCCGTCAAAGCTCTGCTAGCGGGAGGCGCGCAATGAACTACGCCGATCTCTTCCGCGCCACGCTGCCTGAAACGGTTTTGGAAATCGCCGCGCTGCTTGTGCTCGTCGTCGATCTTGGATTTTTGCGCAAGGCTGCGCTCAAGGCGCGCATCGCCTCGGCCGTGCTCGTCGGCGTTGCTGGCTGTGCCGTGGCGCTGTGGTTGGTTTATGCCGCCGGATGGGCGGGCTTTGGTGTCGGCGGCGATCAACTGCTGGCTGCGGGCGGCTCGGCGGCTGTGGCGCAGTGCGCGATTCTCGTGCTCACCGTGCTTACGCTGTTGCTGTTTATCGGTTGCGATTTCACGCGCCATTGCGGCGAGTTTGTCGCCGTGACGCTGATGGCCTCGGCCGGTGGGCTCGTCATCGCTGCCGCCCAGGATCTTCTGGTGATCTTCATCGGTCTCGAATTGCTTTCGCTCGGCCTCTACATCCTGACTGCTTTTGCCAAACAGTCGGGCAAAAGCGCCGAGGCCGCCATAAAATACTATCTTTTCGGCGGCATGTCGGCGGCGT
>PMHC01000326.1 GCA_003156495.1 Acidobacteriaceae bacterium | reverse complement strand
CTTCAACTGCATCGCGTTGGCGTCGATGATGACCTCCTAAAAGCTGATGACCGAGGGCGTGGTGGGCCGCTCAAAGCGGCGCAGCACGGCCTTGACGCGCGCCACCAGCTCGCGGGTGGAAAAGGGCTTGGTGATGTAATCGTCGGCACCTAGATCGAGCCCGAGCACGCGATCGTTTTCACTGGCGCGGGCGGTCATGAAGATGATGGGGATTGAGGAAAGGCCGGCGTGGGTGCGCAGACGGCGGCAGACATCGAGGCCGTCACCGCCGGGAACCATGATGTCGAGCAGAAACAGCACAGGCGGCTTGCGCTCGGCGTCGGGAATCAGATTGGTGGGGGTGTAAAAAAGGCGAGCCTCAAAGCCCGCTGCTTCAAGGTGATGCTGCACCAGTCTGGCAATGTCGGTGTCGTCTTCCAGAACAAATACGGTTTGGCTCAAACCTTCCGTCCTCGCCCGCGGCCAGGTTTGGTTAAGAAAGGCCTCGGGAACCAAGAACAGAGTAATGCAAAGAGGCAAAAATAATGCAAACGTTTGATGAATTTGATGAATGAGGGGTTAAAAGCAGGGTTTTTGGGGAGGTGATCGAGAGATTGGCGAGATAAAGCTCGGCGAGCGGATGAAAGAGGTAGAAGGGGGCGCGCGGGTTTGGAGAGCGGCGCGGTATGACGAACAAAGAACAACCGCAGGTCTTTCGACTGTCCGTCGCAGCAGACAGAGGCGACCTGTGCTTAGGATGACAAATAATTTCTATTCAATCACTTGAAAGATCCGCCCATCTATTATGGCTCAGTGCTTTTTAGCAGGCTTGGGCGCGGGCTTTTTTGCTGCCGGTTTAGCCGGCTTTGCGGGCGCGGGTTTGGCTTTGGCTGGAGCGGGCGCGGGTTTCTTTTTCGCCACGGGCGGTTTGGGCGCGGAGTTGGCCGGGCGCTTCGGTTCGACTTTGGACGTGGGCTTGGCGGCGGCGGTTTTGACCGATTTAGCCGGCGCGGATTTAGCTTTGGCTGAAGCGGGAGCAGGCTTTATGGGAGCGGGAGCAGGCTTTTGGGGAGCGAGCTTGGCCTTCTCTGGCGCGGGTTTGGATTTTGCGACGGGAAGGGTTTTTGCCTCGGCTGGAGCGGGAGCTTGCTTTATGGGAGCGGGAGCCGGTTTCTGCGCTTTTTTCACGGCGGGCGCGGGCTTCTTGTCGGCAGCCTCGGCGTCTTCGTCTTCGTCCGGCTCGTCGGTTGCTTCTTCGTCCGCGTCGCTCTCTTCTTCGTCGTCTAGATCCACGGCCAAAGCGTCCTTGGGCAGTTTGATGTCCAGATCGTTCTCGCCGTCATCATCTTCGCTTTCGTCGTCATCGGAGAGATCATCGTCGGAGTCGTCGGATTCATGCTCTTCCTCGTCGAGATCCTCGTTCTTTTTGGCTCCGGCGCGGCGAGCGCGCGTTCTTTTAACGGGTGCCGATGGCGGAGGAAGAGGCGGCGAGTAAGGCTCCAAAAAGGCGCGCATCTCTTCGGGCGTAGTCAGGCCGCCGTCGATCAGCGAGAGGAAGATTTTTTCGACAATTTCGTTGTAATTGGGCAGCTCGGGGGTAATGCGCAGCTCCTGCATGAGCGCGTGAGGAATGCGCTGGCGCACCTCCGGCCAAGTTTTCAAAAAGAGATCGAAGCGATCGCGCACGCTCTGAGCTTTGCTGGTAAAGCCAAGCCAGAGAATCGCTTCTGGATCATAGCTCAAGAAGAGCTTGTAGCTGGCCGAAGGCTGTGCGTTCTGCTTGGCGAGCAACTCCTTGGAAAAGCCGGAGGCCAGCGAATCCAGGCTGTTCCACTCGGCGACGAAGCCGGGGCGCAAGAGGGATTTTTTGAGCGTGGCCAGATCTTTGGGCTGCAACTTGGCGGTGAGCAATTGCATTTGGGCCGCGGAGATGTCGGGGTGAACGTTCTGCAACTGCAGCGAAACATTCAACTCGTAAAGGGCGTTGAGTTTGGCTTCGTCGGCCTTGGCGGGAGTCCAGGCGGGCAGCAGCAGCTTCATCCAGCCCTCGTCGTCGAGGGCGCGCAGAATACTCAGGCCGTCCTCTTCGTGGCCGATCTGCTCCAACTCGCGCCCGCGCTCGCGGGCGGAAAGATACTCGATCACGCCCTCGTTTTTCGCGTTCTCATAGCGCGCCTGGGTTCTGGGGTCCATTTCCCAGCCAAGGCGGCTGCGAAGCCGGGTTGAGCGAACCAAAAAGGCCGGTTCTTCAAGGAAGCCGTAGTTGGAAACCAGACGCAGAGTGTGAGTTTCAATGTCTGCGGCGCCGTTGAAGGGGTCCATCAAAAGGCCATAGGAGCCCTCGTTGAGCGAGAGAGCCATGGCGTTGATGGTAAAGTCGCGGCGGGCGAGATCTTCGTGAATCGAATCGAAATGATAGACGGGTTTTCCGGGTTTAGGGTACTCGATGCCATGTGCGCTGACCAGATCGACGCGTACGGTTCCCGGATAACAGAGATAGAGGGTACGCGAGGCTTCGTCTTCGCCCCAAAGCTGGCCGCCGAGTTTTTCCAACGGTTTTTTCAGTTTGAGAGCGTTTCCGTGGAGGACCATCTCCAGATCGCGCACGGAATGGCCGCTGGTGAGGTCTCGAACAGCATCGCCGGTAAGGAAAAGAAGAAGGCCGGCATCGCGCGCAACAGTTTGTACCTGGGTAAGCGCAAGGCGTTGGTCGGCCGAAAGCCGATTTTCAAGAAGGTAGATATAGTCAGGCATCGCGATCCTGTTTTCGCCGCCAAGTTGCGCCCAAGTATTTGATGATAATGGCCTTACGAGCGTAATCGATACGGGCCGGCAAAGCTGTACATTAACACAAGTCAGCTCAGAAAACTAGCGTTTCTGCACTGGAGTTGCAACTTTTTCGGAGAGGGGCGGAAAATCGGTTTGCCGGGCGAGCCATAAAAGACAATAGAAAGCGGCTTGGGGCGTGCGACAATCCAA
Source organism: Acidobacteriaceae bacterium (assembly GCA_003156495.1). Classification (GTDB taxonomy): domain Bacteria; phylum Acidobacteriota; class Terriglobia; order Terriglobales; family Acidobacteriaceae; genus Telmatobacter. The sequence continues at coordinate 4,405 of PMHC01000326.1, read as the reverse complement.
AGCAATGGCCTCGATGCGCAAACCCGTCATTGTGCGAAAGTTCTCCCGCGACTGGTGCGCTGGCTATGCCGGATCGAGTTTTGGAGAACACCAGCCGGAGCTGGAGATACTGGAGCAGACGGGCAAGGTGGTCCGGATTGGTTGGGAGCAGGTGAAGTGGGTTTGTTTTGTGCGCGATCTGCCAACCGGCGCGGTAGACCAGGCGAATCCGGAACGCTTGATCCGCAAGCGGTTTTCTCTGCGGCCGCGTACGGCAGGGCTTTGGCTGAAGTTGACGCTGACCGACGGCGACGAGCTGGAGGGGCTGGCGGCCAACGACCGCTCGCTGGTGGACGGAGCAGGATTGATGCTGATCCCACCCGATACGCGCTCGAATACGCAGCGGATTTATGTGCCGCGGCTAGCGATTCAGTCGTTGGAGGTTCTGAGCCTGATTGGCGCGGCGGCGCGCAAACGGGTTTCTGGCGGCGAGGAACAGCGCGACCTGTTCGCAGGCGAAGAGGAGCGGGGCTAGGCGTGCTGAAGCTGCGCGGTGGGCGCTACGGCGAAGAGGCTTGAGTAATAGTTCGCCGTCAGGCCGAGAACACGCTCCTGCTGGAAATTTTCCACGATCCACGATCTGGCGGCCCGGCCCATGCGGTCGCGGCGCTCGGGATCGCGCAACAACTTGAGAACCGATTCGACGATCGCTTCAGGATAGCCGGGAGGGATGAGCAGGCCGGTCACCTCGGGCAGCACGGAGTCGCGCGCGCCGGTCGATTGCGTGGTTACGACGGGGATGCCCGTAGCGCCGGCCTCGAGAACGGCGTTGGGAAAACCCTCGCGCCAACTGGGAAGGACCATTAGATCCATGGCGCGATAGTAGGGCGCGGCATCGGGAACAAAGCCGGTGCAGATGATGCGTGAATGATGCTCGATCAGGACGCGGAGATCGGCGTCGAGCGCGTCTTCGGCGACATCGAACCAGCCGACCAGGAGCAGACGCGCGGCGGGAATGACGCGCAGAATGCGGTCGAAGGCCCGCAAGAGCTCGGGCAAGCCTTTGTCGCGCGTGAGCCGGCCGACGAAACCGATGACGGGATCGGTCGCCGGAATGGCCAGCCGGTCGCGCACATCGCTTGGTCCAGGCGAAAAGCGGAGGGTATCGACGCCCTGGCTGCTTCCCTGTCCGAGAAGAAGAAGTTTATTGGCCGGCGCAATGCCCAGCGCGATCGCTTCATTGCGGAGACTTTCACTGGTGCAAAGAACGGAGTGAGCGCAGGCCGAGGCGATCCGCTCTGCGGTGAGCAAGAGGCGATGTTTAAAGCCCGAAGCGGTCTCCAGCCTGAGTCCGCGCAGGATATAAACGCGCCGTGGAATGCCGCGCATCCAGGCGGCGAGCAAGCCGAGCAAGCCCGCTTTGGGCGTGCTGAACTCGACCAGATCGGGGTGCAGACGGCCGAGAAGACGCCAGAGGCGGGCGAGCGCCATCAGATCGGCGAAAGGAGAAATTTCGCGGCGCATGGGAAAGGCGATCGGCTCGACGCCCTCATTGGCGGCAGTGCGATCGAGCAGTTTGCCGGGGCTGGAAAGCAGCAGGACGCGAAAGCCGGCCTGACGCAGAGCGCGCAGGCGCGCAGAGAGGACCAGGCAGGTTTGCGAATGAGTAATGCCGACAAGAATGGTGGGCTGCAACGGAGATTGGGGTTTCATGAGGAACCTCCGGCGCTTGAGCAAAGCGCCTTGCTGAGAACAGGTCGCCTCCGCGCATGCTGGAGGGGTTAGGCTTGTGGCCGGCGGGGTAGCGATCCCGCGCATAATGAGCTGCCGCGCGTTTGGATATAAGGGGGAAGAGACGAAGCGGCCAGCAGGGAAAGAAACAGGAGGCGAGAAAGGGAAAAGGCTTTCGCCGAAGCCAGCGCCGATTAAAAAACGCTAATGAGACTGTAGCATTTTTAGACGTGAAGTGGAGTGATTTTAGACACAAACAAAAGATTCTCATTGGGTGGAGAATCGGTCTACCCCAGGGGTCTGCGTGCGAATTGGGAGGCGAATGATGCCGCAACGCGCACGTATCCTATTGCTGATTCCTCACTTAGGCGGCGGCGGAGCCGAGCAGGTGATGGCGCTTGTGGCGCGCGGTTTGTCGCGAGAGCGCTTTGAGGTGCATCTGTGCCTGGCGACGCAGACCGATGTTGCAGCGGCTCGCCTGCCCCCCCTGCCCGCGTGGATCGCGGTTCACGCGCTGGGCGCAAAAAGAGTGCGCGCCGCCATGTTTCCGCTGCTGCGGCTGCTGTGGCGGCTGCGGCCGCGGGCGATATTTTCTGGCGCGCCGGAGACGAATTTTTTAGCTTTGCTGCTGCGACCGCTGCTGCCGCCGGGAATGCAAGTGCTGGTGAGGCAGAGCACGACGGTTTCGGCCGCGCTTTCATCGGGCAGATTGCCTGGTTACACGCGGCTCTTGTACCGGCTGCTCTATCGCCGGGCTGATTGCGTCATTTGCCAGTCGCGGGCCATGGCCGCCGATCTAGCCAGTGAATTGGGGATCGGTAAAGAGAAGATTGCCGTACTGCCCAATCCCGTAGACATGGAGGGGATTTTGGCCGCGCGTAAAAGAGCTTATGCGTGGAAAGGCAAAGGTCCGCACCTGCTGGCGGTGGGAAGGCTTTCGCGAGAAAAAGGCTTCGACCTGCTGATCGAGGCGCTGGCGGCGGTGCGCAAGCGCTACCCCGAGGCCGATCTGCTGATTGCCGGCGCGGGCGATGAGGAGATGGCGCTGAAGGAGGCAAGCCGCGCGCAGGGGCTGGAGGCGGCGGTTCATTTTGCAGGCCACGTCGATTGTCCATACACGCTGTTTCCTGGGGCAACGCTTTTTGTGCTCAGCTCGCGATACGAAGGGATGCCCAATGCGCTGATTGAGGCGTTGGCGGCGGGTTTGCCGATTGTGGCCACGCCGGCTTCGGGTGGTGTAGTGGATCTGTTGCGCGGCCGGGCCGACGCCTGGCTTACGGAGAGAATTTCTGCCGGGGTTTTAGCCGCGACGATCGTTCAGGCACTCGGCCGGATCGAGAACGAGGGCAAGGCCGGCGGCGCGTCGCGGAGAGTCGCGGCCTTCCCTGGAGCTACGATTCCTCCCCCTGCTCTGCCCTCTGCGCGGCCAGCGAATTAGAGTGTTTTTCACCAATTCCGCAGAGTGCCGAATCGCGTTGAAGGTTGCCGCTCACTGATGTTCCAGGTCAACTCGGCGATCCTGAATTTTATATATTATCTAGCCGCCGAATGATACTGTATGGTTTTTCAAAATCGCGTAAAATCGCGCGAAATCTCTTGACATCTCACGCGGAAAAGGCGACTGTCTTAGAGTAAGTTTTCGTTCCCGCTCGGAATGATTGCCCAAGGTCGCCATGCGTTGTTGAAGAGGCATTCGCCTAGATAAAAGGGCGGATGAGGCAAAAGCCGCTCAGGCTTCCCGCCTATAGGGAGCCGTTCTAAATATTGGCGCAAGTTCCCAGCCCGGAGTTCAACACTTCCCCTTTCCCTGCTCGGCGCTCCTAAAAGTTGTATCTGTCATCGGCCCAGTGAGCGGAGCTGTCTAAGCTCTGCGCGTGGCGCTCGACAACCGTAAGAACTCGTCGGTTAAAGTCTGCCGGAGTTGCGGGAACCGGGCCGCCGGAGGAAGTTATGATACGACGCTTGTTCCATTTAGCATTTTCAGGGTTGCTGATCGTCTTCACCTTTACATTTATTGCCGTGACGTTGTTGATCGCCGGCATAGACGTAGTAGCAGCCGCGATTTTTCCCGGATTACGTCCGAGCGATCGTCACCTTTTGGCCCAACCGCCGGAGGCCGACGAGTTCGATTTTGAGCACGCGATCGAAGCCTATGACGATCTGCTCGGCGCGCATATGGGAAGGATGCGGTGAGCCATGCGGCGGTGGTGATTCCCGGCCTGGACCGGATAGGCGGCGCCGAGCGGCAGACGATGCTGCTGGCCAAGGGATTGCGCCAGCGCGGCTGGCAGGTGAGCATGGTGGCGCTTTCCGGCTCGGGCGGCGAGGCGGCGGCGGAATTGCGCGAGGCCGGCGTGAGCTTTACCAGCCTGGAGATGCGCAAAGGGCTGGCCGATCCGCGCGGGTGGATACGTTTGAATCGCTGGCTGTGGCGCGAGCGGCCCGATGTGGTCCATGCGCACTTGCCGCACGCCGCATGGCTGGCGCGGTGGTCGCGGCTGGCAGCGCCCGTGCCGGTAGAGATCGATACGCTGCATAGCTCCTACACGGGAAAGCTCGGCCGGCGGATTGGCTATGTATGTAGCCGCTGGCTGGCGGACAAGGTAACGGCGGTGAGCGAGGCGACGGCAGAAGCGCATCGGGCAGCCGGAATGGTCGGTGCGAAGAAGCTATTGGTGCTGGGAAACGGGATCGA
>PMHC01000253.1:6505-6633 GCA_003156495.1 Acidobacteriaceae bacterium | reverse complement strand
TGCACGCTCATCTGCCGCCGGGGCTTGACGGCGATGGCGTTGTCGAGCAGTTGCTTGACCTGTTCCCAGTCGAGCTCGTGCACAAAGCCAACCTGATTGGCGTCGGTGAAGCAGGGATCGCACATCAT
>PMHC01000253.1:274-6407 GCA_003156495.1 Acidobacteriaceae bacterium | reverse complement strand
CCGTCGCGCTCGATGATCTGCGCCTTGATCTCGCCCACCTTCTCGTTGCGCAGAATATCGACCGGCAGCTTGCCGTCGAGAATCTGTTGGCGAGTCTCCCGCACGCACTTGGGACAAAGAGAGTCCGTAGTGCGCGGGAAGCCCAGCGGCGGCTTTTCTTTTTCCCAGCTCTTAAGCAGAGGCTTGTCGCTCCACTNNATGATGCGGTTGAGCCGGTCGTAGAAGAACCAGGCCCCCTTGGCTGCGTAAACCGCGGCCTTTTCGGCATACTTCATGGCTTTCGACATACTGATGAAATCTCCTTTACCTCAAAAAAAGAGCAGCAGCCTAGCGGCCGGCCCTGGCAGCCCTGCGCGCTTCCGGTCTGAAGAAGCGAGAGCTAATGAATCATTACAAGAGTAATGTCTCGGGTCGATTCACCCAAGCGAGGAACAGTGAATGGCGGAAAAGGGGCGCGAACGGGGATTAGGCGTAGGCGAACGGGAGGGCGGAGCGAATGCGTTTTTCCCGGACAAATGACAGGCGGGAAAGGCGTTAGAGTATTTTTACTAATAGCGTATAGAATTCGGGATCGCAGAGTTGACGCGAACATCAGTGAGCGGCAACCTTCAACAAGATTCAGCACTCTACATTGGTAAAAATGCTCTCGTGGGGCTGAGATAACCGCTGGCTTGTTGACCTTCGCGGTTCCTCCGCTTTGGTGGCATTGACGATGTCGGCGGCGGCGCACAGACTTTAAAAAGGTTATTTGTGACCAATCTCGGCTGTGGCGCGGTCTGCATGTGTACCTAACCCCATGCCTGGATGCGGTTGCATGAACTTGGCGCTGAAGGGGCGCGATCTTGGTCGTGCCGCAACAACCCATAAATCTAGGCCTTTGACCGCTTGAAGTTGTACCAGCTATGGGTGCCCCCGGTCTCGATTTTGAGACCAGGGAACCGCAACGCGAAGGATCGAAATGATCCGGTCACGGCACTAGGGGTTTAGCCTCAGAGGGATCATTTTCCCTCTCTGCGTTTCGACCGAGACCGAGACTGAGACAAGGAGCAGCGGTTTTGAAGAGAAAGATCTGGCGCGGCAGGGCGATCTGGCGCGGCGCGGCTTACGCTGCCGCCATGGCGGCGGTTTTGATGGGCGCCAGCGGCTGCCATCATAAAAAAAATGCCGCGCAGAACCTTCCACCGCAGGCGCTGCCGCCGGCCGAATCCGCCGAACAGCCGCCAGCGACGCGGCCGGCGAAAAAGCCGCTGGGCCGGATTCCCGTAACGCCGCTGCCGCCGGGCGGAGTCAGCGACGACGATCTCGACTTCATCGCGACGCACCGGCCGATTTTGCACCAAGAGGGTTACGCCACCTGGTACACGGCTCCTTATAGAGGGCGGAAGGCAGCCAACGGCGAGCTCTTCGACGAGCGGGCGCTGACGGCGGCCAATCGCACGCTACCCATGGGCTCGCTGATCGTGGTCACGAACCTGAAAACCGGCGAGTCGAGCCCCATGCGCATCTCCGACCGCGGACCATTTGTCGAAGGGCGCATTCTGGACCTGACCATCGCCTCGGCCAAAGCTGTCGGCGTCTATCGCGCCGGGCTGGTGCGCGTGCGCATGGACGTTTACCGCACGCCCAAGCCGATCGATACCGGCGGGCGCTGGTGCGTGCAGATCGGATACTTTGCCCACGAGCGCGCCGCGCTGCAACTGAAGCAGGAATTGCTCGACCGTTATCCTTCGGCCACCGTCATCATGTTTCCTGGCGAGATCATTTCCGGCGCAAGAACTTACTGGGTGCGCATCCGCCCCGAAGGCGACGACCGCAAGGCCGCCGAAAGCATTGAGCGCCATCTGGAGCCGGAGGAAGGCAACGCCTTTTTGACGCGACTGGATTAAGAAGGGCCGTGGCACTGGCCTCCGACAGCATAATTTTGTATCACCATTAGGGTGCCCCCGGTCTCGATTTTGAAACCGGGGAAAGCACCAGCTCAATGGAACTCCTTCATCCTGTCAGAGATCTGGCGGAGAGAAAGAATTCCCTGCCCGTGCGGAGTAGCGCTAAAAAAGTACGGCCCTTATATTCCGGCGCGGCCCTACTCCCCGCTCCCTGTCTTTTGCGCCGCGATCCAGCCGTCGATGCGTTGTTCAAGCACATCCAGCGGCAGCGCTCCCGCGCCTAAAACCTGGTCGTGGAAGGCGCGCAGATCGAATTTGGCGCCCAGTTCTTTGCGCGCCCGTTCGCGCAGCTCCAGAATCTTCATCTGGCCGATCTTGTAGGCCAGCGCCTGCCCGGGCCAGGCAATATAGCGATCGACCTCGGTCTGGATCGTCGGCTCGTCGATATTCGAGTGCGCATGGAAGTAGTCAACCATCTGCTGGCGCGTCCAGCCCTGCGCGTGCACGCCGGTGTCAATGACCAGCCGGATCGCCCGCCACTGATCGGCTTCCAGGCGGCCGTAATCGGAGTACGTATCCTGATAAAAACCGGCGTCTTTGGCCAGATGCTCGGCGTAAAGCGCCCAGCCTTCGACAAAGGCCGTGTACTCGCCGTACCGGCGGAAGGCCGGCAGCGACTTCTGCTCCTTGGCCAGCGAAAGCTGTATGTGGTGGCCTGGAATGCCTTCGTGATAAGCAACTGCCTCAACCGAGTAGAGATTGCGCCCGGCGGCGTTGTAGAGGTTGACGGTGAGCCGGCCGGGGCGATTGGCCTCGGGCGAACCCTCCTCATAGTAGGCCGGCACCGCATTGGGAGCCAGATAATCCGGCACCGTGGTCACCTCCAGCGGCGATTGGGGCAGATGGCCGAAGAACTCCGGCAGCCGGGTCTGCATCGGCTTAACGTAGCCCTGGTAGGCGGCCAGCAGCGCCTCGCCCGAGGCCGGGTGCAGCTTGGGATTGCTCTTCAAGCTGGCGCGAAAGCTGGCCAGATCCTTGAAGCCGAGCTTCTGCGCAATGGCCAGCATCTGGGCTTCGTCGCGGGCCACCTCATCGATGCCGATCTGGTGAATCTGCTCGGGCGTCAGATCCGTGGTCGTGTTCCGCCTGACCAGAAAGCGGTAGTAGCGGTCGCCGTCGGGCAAAGCGCCGATGCCGGGCTTGTCGCGTCCGGCGGGAATGTAGCTGGCTTCGAGAAAACGCGCGAAGCGGATGTAGGCCGGCAGAACCTCTTTGCCGATCACATTGAGCATTTCGTCTTTGATCCGCTGCTGCTCGGCGGCTGAAAACGAGGCCGGAAATTTTTTGAGCGGCGCGGCCAGCGGCGAATCCTCGGGCTTTTGGGCCGCCAGATCCTTCACCTGCTTGAGCGCCTTTTCCAGCAGATACTTCGGCGGCACGCGATGGTCGTCGATGCCGATCGACATATTCTCTGTGATCTCCGCCACGGCCTTGGGCAGGGCGTGCAGCCGTGCAATCCAGTCGTCGTAATCCTTCACCGAGTCAAAGCTCAACTCGGCGGCCAGTTGCGGATAGCCGTTGTAGAAGCCGTCCAGATGGTTGACCGGCATCTCCCACTCTTTGAACTCGGCCGCTTCCTGGTCCTGCTCCAGGCTGCGCAGCAACAGCTCCTGGCTGGTTTTTTCCTCGGCGGTAAAGCCGGTAGAGTCGATCACCGCCAGCCGCAGCAACAACTTCTGTTCGTATGCCAGCTTGTCGTTGACCGCCTGCACCGAGTCATCGTCGATCTTGTCGTTATTGCGCTTGTCGCCGATCGTCGAGGCAAACTCCGGGTCGCGCTTGAGATTGTCTTCCCAGTATTCGTGGAAAAGCGCGTTCAGCGCCTGGCGCCGGTCTTCAAGCGCGGCCGGAGCGGCCGCATCTGGCGACAGCTTTTGCGCCCGTGGCGCGGGCGCAAGCAGGGTGACGGATACAACGAGAGCAAGCAGGGTGAAGTTTTTCAATGCGGCGGATCCCCTTCGTAGACGGAATTGCTATTCAGCAGTGTAGAACGGAAAGACGAAAAACGAGGCGCGAGGCGCGAGGGACTAGGCAGGCCGCAATCACCGAGAAGAGACGGCTCCCGACATGGTATTCTTTCCGGTTCCCATATTGACGGCCGCAAGAGGCCGAATTGACTTGGATTGGCCGCCGCGCGTGCAGGCGGCTGAAGAGGGTGGTCTATGAAACGTGGATTGATTCTGGCGGGTTTATTGCTGGGCCTTGGCTGCGGCGTACAGGCTCAGGTGGTGGATACGACCGTGTGCGACGTGGTAAAAAAGCCTGCGTCGTTCAACGGCAAAATGGTGCGCATCAAAGGCACGGTAGTGGCGGGCTTCGACCAGTTCATCATCAAGGATGTGGCGGACCCGAATTGCGGCTTCCAGGAAAACGCCATCTGGCTCTCTTATCCGCAGGGAACCAAGAGCAAAGCGGGACCGGTCGTGATGGTGACGGTGCAGCCGGCGCAGAACTTCACCGGCAAGTATGAGGCCCCGGCGCGGACGCCGGTCGCCTTCGAAAAAGACAAGAACTTCAAGCAGTTCGATTCGCTGCTGGCGCAGACGCACCAGAAAGGCGCCGATATGTGCCTGGGCTGCACGCGGTACGAAGTGACGGCGACGCTGGTTGGCCGGCTAGACAGCGTCTCCGACCCGGTTTTGAAGCGCGACGCGGCAGGCAAGATCGTCAGCTTTGGCGGATTCGGCAACATGAACGCCTACCCGGCGCGGCTGGTGCTGCAGTCGGTAACCGACGTTACACCCAAGGAAATCGACTTCTCGAAGACCGACGCGGCGGCCAAGGGCGATGCGATGCCCGGTTTCACCGGCGATCCTCATGTCGCGCTCGATCCAATGCAAAAAGCCGTCGAGAAATTATCCCCCTCTCCGGCCAAAGATGAAACCGTGCGCGCCCTGGGGGCTTTTGGCAAACCCGGCGAGAATAACGGCGTCATCATTACCACCAGCGGAGCCGCCAACGAAGCCTCGGCCAAGGATGAATCGCTGAGCGCCAAAGATTCGCCCGACGGAGTGCAGTTCAACTGCTACTTCAATGTCGATCGGCTGACCGGCCTGGCGTTGTCCAGAGCCATCGTGCACGTCGGCGAGCATGTGGCCGATCTGCGCAAGCCGAAGCCGGGAAACGAAGACGTGCCGGCGATCTTTTTGGAGAACAACGCCTGGGCGATTACAACCATCGCGGGCGTCATGAGCGGCCAAAAATTTCTGACGCTGCCCGGCGCCTACCAGATATGGAACACCAGTTGGCCGGCCGCCGAGCGCAACGAAAAAATGATCTCCACGCTCAAGGATTTCTTGAACAACGAGGCCATGCTGAGCCAGTAGCGCGCATCCAAAACACGCTCCACACTGAACCGGAGAGCTCTTCACACAACGCTCTCCGGTTTTGTATGGGCAGGGGCCACCCCGCCAGCCGCGGAATGAGTTATTTTCAAATACAGGACAAAAATCGAGAGGGGAAACATTCATGACAGAGATCGCCGTTGAAACGCCAGAAGTTCCCGCACAACTGCCCAAGGTGCGCGTAGCGGTATTGGGCGCCGGCAAAATGGGCGGAATTTTGCTACAAGCATTTTTGAAGGAGAATCTCTTCGCCCTCGACAACATTCACGCCACCGTGGCCCACACCGAGCGGGCGCTGGCGCTCAGCACGCAGTGGGGCGTGGACGTTAGCACCAACAATCTGGCGGCGGCCAAGCAGGCCGACCTGATCCTGATCGGCGTCAAACCCTTCCAGGTACCGGCGCTGATTGCCGAGATCAAGCCGGCGCTGACGGCCGACAAGCTGCTGGTTTCCTTCGCGGCGGCGGTCAAGACAAGCGACATTGAAGACGCGGCGGGAATCAAAGTTGCCGTAGTGCGCGCCATGCCCAATACCCCCTCGGCGCTGGGTGCCGGCGCGGCGGCGCTTTGCCGCGGTCGCTTCGTTTCCGACGCGCAGATGGAGCTGGCCAAACGGCTCTTCGAAACCGTGGGCTGCGCCGTGACCGTCGATGAAAAACACATGGACGCGGTCACCGGGCTTTCCGGCTCCGGCCCGGCCTATATCTACATCGTCATCGAGGCGCTGATCGAGGGAGGCGTGAAGGTGGGGCTGCCGCGCGATGTGGCTTCGCGACTGGCGGCGCAGACCGTTTTCGGCTCGGCGAAGATGGTGATGGAGACCGGCTACCACCCGGCCCTGCT
>PMHC01000253.1:0-199 GCA_003156495.1 Acidobacteriaceae bacterium | reverse complement strand
TAGAGGCTAGGAAGGCTGCGGCCGGGAGAGCGAATGAACATCCAAGAAGGCGCGAGACGATTGAAGCTGGCGGGACTGTGGCTGATTGCCGTCCCACTCTGCCTCGGACTGCTCGGCTGGGTGGTGGCGCTATTCGTCAGCCTGCTGCACCATCAATTCAACTTTTTTCCGCTCAACGCCATCATGATTCTCTTCTGTT
>PMHC01000172.1:13557-15761 GCA_003156495.1 Acidobacteriaceae bacterium | reverse complement strand
TCGCCCGCGCCATCGAAAAAGTCGCCGCGCACTTCCGTGACCGACTGGGTGTCATCGGCTTCTGCGGCGCGCCCTTCACGCTGGCCAGCTACATGATCGAAGGCGGCGGCTCGCGAAACTTCATCGAGACCAAGCGCTTGATGTATAGCTCGCCATCGGCCTGGAGCGAACTGTTCGACAAGCTGGTCGCCGTGCTCATCGAATATTGCCGTCTGCAAATCGAGGCCGGCGCCGATGTCATCCAGATCTTCGACAGTTGGGTTGGCTCGCTGGGCTTGAGCGACTACCGCGCCTACGCCTTCGAGCCCACCAAGCGGCTGGTGCGCGCCGTGCAGGCCATGGGTGTGCCGGTGATCTACTTCGGCGTCGATACCGCCGGACTGCTTGAGCAGATGGCCGCCACAGGCGCGGACGTGATCGGCCTCGACTGGCATCAGCCTCTCGACGCCGGCTGGCAAGCGGTGGGCTTTAACCGCGCCGTGCAGGGCAATCTCGATCCGCTCACGCTCTTTGCGCCACCAGATGTATTGGAAGCGCGCGTCAAAGAAATTCTGCGCGCTGCCGGCGGTCGCGTCGGCCACATCTTCAACCTCGGCCACGGCATCGTGCCCAACACGCCGGTAGAAAATGTGCAAGCCGTCGTGCGCATGGTGCGGGAGTTCCGCGCATGAGCCGGCGCGCGGTGCTGTTGCTGGCACATGGAACGCCGGAAACGGCCGAGCAGGTTCCCGAGTATCTGCGCAAGGTCACCGGCGGCCGGCCGCTGCCGCAAGCAGCCATCGAAGAGATTCAGCGCCGCTATGCTCTGATCGGCCACAGCCCGCTGACCGAAATTACGCTCGCCCAGGCGCGTATGGTCGAGGCCGAGTTGGCCTCGCTCGGCGAACCCTCGCCCGTGTATGTGGGAATGCGCAACTGGCGACCGTTTATCGCAGACGCCATTGGGCAAATGCGCGCCGACGGCGTTGACCAAGCCGCTGTGATTTGCATGGCCCCGCAAAACTCGCGCACCAGCATCGGTCTTTATCGGCGCGCCGTTGAAGCCGAAGCCGCCGGACTGCGCCTCGATTTCACCTCCGGCTGGGCTGACCAGCCACTACTGATCGAGGCCTTCGCCGAGCGGCTTCGCCCGGCATTGGCCAAGCTCAGAGCGGAAACCAACGCGCCCGTGCCTGTGCTCTTTACCGCGCATAGCGTGCCAACAAGAACAGTCGCCGCCGCCGGAGTGAATCAACCGCCCGACAGCTATGCCGAAGAAGCGAGGCGTACGGCCGAGTTGGTGGCAGCACGGGTTAAAGAAATTACGAGCTGGCGCTTTGCCTTCCAAAGCCAGGGAATGAGCGGCGGCGAGTGGCTTGGACCGAACGTTGAAGAAACCATCGAACAGATGGCCAGCGAAGGCGTGAAGGCGCTGGTTCTGCAACCCATAGGATTTCTCTGCGACCACGTCGAGATTCTGTACGACGTGGATATTCACTTCCGAGCTTATGCGGCCCAGCGCGGCCTGCGTCTGAAGCGGCCGGATTCGCTCAACAACTCGGCGAAATTAGCAAAAGCGGTTGCGACGTTAGCCTTCCAGGGATTAAAAAGGCTGCACCGCTAATTTAGGAGAAAACACTCGGATGGACGCCTCGCATCGGATCGTGTGCCCGCGGTGCAGCTATGACCGCGTGCGCCGCGTGTATCGCAAAGGACCGCTACAAAAATTCATCTATCCGCTCTTCGGCTACTACCCCTGGCGCTGCACGCGCTGCGGCAAAAAGCTCATGCTGCGCCTGCGCAATCTGGAGCAAACAGCGTAGGGGGGGCCTTTCGATTGCCTGCACGCTAGCCGGTCGCCCCATTTAAACTATTCTTATGGCGGAAATGCAACGTAGAAAAGCCCCCACAGTCCTTATCGGAAACGTTCGCGTCGGCTCGCAGGCTCCCGTAGTCGTCCAGTCGATGACCAATACAGACACGGCCGACATCGAGGCCACCACCGAACAGACTGCGGTTCTGGCTCAGGCAGGCTCCGAACTGGTGCGCCTCACCGTCAACAACGACGAGGCTGCCGCCGCCGTGCCGCGGATCGTCGAAGCGCTGGATAAGCGCGGCATTCACGTGCCGATCATCGGCGACTTTCACTTCAACGGCCATCTGCTGCTTAAAAAATTTCCTGCCACGGCGCGCGCGCTGGCCAAGTACCGCATCAACCCCGGCAA
>PMHC01000172.1:0-13502 GCA_003156495.1 Acidobacteriaceae bacterium | reverse complement strand
TCGAAGCCATGATCGCCAGCGCTCTGGAATCGGCCGCCGCCGCCGAACACTACGGTCTGCGCAACGATCAGATCATTCTCTCCGCCAAAGTCAGCGGCGTGCGCGATCTCATCGACATCTATACCAAAATGGCCGCGCGCTGCTCCTACGCCCTGCACCTGGGGCTGACCGAAGCGGGCATGGGAATGAAGGGACTGGTAGCCTCGGCCGCCGGCCTGTCGCCGCTGCTATTGGCCGGCATCGGCGACACAATTCGCGTCAGCCTCACTCCTGATCCGGAAAAAGCTAAAATCGATCCCCACGCGGCGCGCAAAGAAGAGGTGATGGCCGCGCAACAGATTTTGCAATCGCTTAGCCTGCGCAGCTTTTTGCCGCAGGTCACCAGTTGCCCCGGTTGCGGACGCACCACCAGCACCTACTTTCAGGAGCTGGCCGCAAATATTCAGCAGTACGTACGCGACACGATGCCCGAGTGGCGCAAAAAATATCCGGGCGTCGAAGAGCTGAAAATCGCCGTCATGGGTTGCGTCGTCAACGGTCCCGGCGAATCCAAGCACGCCAACCTGGGCATCTCGCTGCCCGGCACCTTCGAGGAGCCCAAGGCACCGGTCTACATCGACGGCAAGCTCTCCACCACGCTGCGCGGCGACGGGATCATCGCCGAATTCCAGCAGATTCTCAATCACTACGTCGAAACGCACTACGGAGAACGCGCATAGGACAGCGAAGGCGGCGCACGACTAATGCGCCGCCGCTGTTATGAAATTTCTCGAAAGGGATTCTCGATTCGCACGCCTTCGATCATCTGCCCGTTCTGCATATCCTCGCTATAAACAGTCGCACATCCAGCCATGGTCGCCGCCGCCAGAATCATCGAGTCGTAAATACGCAATTGATGACGTCGAGAAATCGCGAACGCTGCTTTATGTGTCTCTGCAGTCAACGGAATCGCCGTCCCGCAAAAGGTTGAAATCGCTCCCATCCCTTCTTCGATTGCCGACCAGCCAACTCTGAATTTACGCGAGAGCACGTCGCAGAACTCACTTAAGACCTGAACGCTAACGACACCGCCTGCGCATAGTATCTGCTCGGCAATCTCGGTGCGATGATCGACAAGGGAACCTCGCCGCTTCATCAGCGCATAAACCAGAATGTTCGTATCCAGAAACGCCCTATTCATAGAGTTCATTTCGATCGAACTTGTAATCAGCGGGGACATCGAAGCGCAACTTGCGCAACGTTTCAATTGCCTCCTCGCGCCTGCGATCGCGAACGATCTCCAGCGTGTTCTTTTCCGTAATCCGCGCTACAACCTCGACGCCAGGCGAAAAATTTAACTTCGCGGCCATCTCGACGGGAATCCGCAGCGCCAGGCTGTTTCCCCATTTCGTCAGTTTCATTCTTGCCCCCCATGCGAAGCCCTTATCGTATACCCGCATGCATCGTATATCTAGCCATATCGGATACACAAGTATAATGTAGATCATTATTTTGCGAATATCCTGAAATTGCGTAGATCTTCTCGTCCGCTTCCCTTGCGTCCGGCTTTGCGCTACGCTATCCGCAGTTCGTCCAGGAGTTCTCGCCATGCGATCCAAACTCCCCTGCTTGCTCGCAGTTCTTGTTTTTGGCATTCCCACCACCACCTTCGCCGGCAAAGCCAAGCCTTGCGTCTCCGCCGACCAGGCCGCGCAAATGCCTAACAAAGACCTCTGCATCTCCGCGCACGTCTATGATGTGGTTGAGCTTGAAGACGGAACGCGCTTTCTCGACCTCTGCTCGCCGCAAACCTCGGATGAAAACTGCCGCTTTACCGTCATCAGCCCCGGCCAGGACCGCGGTCAAGTCGGCGAACTTGCAAAATATCGCGACACGAACGTGCAGATTCGCGGCATCGTTCAGCCCATGCGCGGCCGCTCCGGCATGGTTTTGAACCACTCGCGACAATTCTCCGGCGGTCCGCCCAAATTCCAACCCAATCCGTTGCTTGCGCGCGGCTTCTCGGCCGAGCAGGAGCAACCGCCCGTCGCCGACCCCAATTTGCGCACGCACGGCGGCCACCGCGCCTTTATGAGTAATAAAGATCAGGAACGATTGCCGGCGAAATAGCGCGGAGAGCGCTAAAAAAGGGCAAAATCGAGACCAAATCACTCCGATAAGGGCCGTTTCGTGGACAAAAACGAACAGAAACGGACGATTTTGGCCACAAATTCATAAAGTTTTGTTGATGATAAAAGAGTTATTTGTAAAAAAGCCGCATTTGCGATTTTTTGTGAAAAATGCGACCGAGCAAAGCCTTGGATCACGGCAGAAGGTTATGCGGCCGGCGGAAGAAATATTCTGCACAGACAGTAATCAGGAAACGGGGATCAGGGAACAGGAGTCGTCGCCGGCGTCGCTTTCTAGCGCCTCTTCAAGCGGCGGGGCTACGCTGGCCCCGGCAAACAAAATCACGCCGGAGACGGCCAACGCGACCAGCGTCGCGCCCATCGCCAAACGAAGGCTGTGCGCATGGTCGGAGATCGCGCCGATCACTTGCGGCGAAAAAGTATCGCCGAAGCAGTGGATGATAAAGAAATTCATTCCCACGGCCGTCGCGCGAATGGGAGCAGTAACCGAGTTGACGATAGCGGCGTTCAGCGGGCCGGTATTGAGAAAGAGGAAGAACTCGGCTGCCAGCAGAGCGGGCAACGTCCAGGCCGGCGGGCCGAAGAAGACCAGCAGGCCGAAGGGCAGCGTGAGCGCCACGCTCCAGCAGGAAAGCAGGTAGAGCGCGCGATGGTTGACGCGCAGCCAGCGCTGGGCCAGCCAGCCACCGACAAGCGTTCCCGCGATTCCGTCGATCACGGTAATTACGCCGACAGCCAAGCTCGCCCTGCCCATGGAAAAGCCGGCAAAGCGGCGCAAGAACTCCGGCATCCACCAGGAGATTCCCCCCATGGCGAAGGTCAGCGTGGCCAGCCCGAAGCTGGCGGCCAGATAGGCGCGATTGTGAAAGAGCCCGCGAAAGGTAGCGCGATCGAGCGTCGATTGAATCTGGTCGCTAGCGCCCCGCTCCGGCTCGCGGCCTAGCCAGCCGTAAAGCGCGGCGGCAACAAAACCGGGCAGCGCGCAAACGAAAAACGGTGCGCGCCATCCCCACTGGCCGCCTATCTGCCCACCGGCCAGATAGCCCAGCGCCGCGCCAACGGGAATGGCGACATAAAAGAGCGAGAGAATGCGGTTGCGCTCGCGCTCGGGATAAAAGTCGGCGATGACGGCCGGAGCGAAGATGCCAAAGGTAGCCTCGCCAATGCCGACAAAAGCCTGGCGGAGGTAGAGCGTCCAGTAGCTATGCACCCAAACCGTGCCCAGCGTCGCCAAACTCCAGAGCACGGCGCCGGAGATGATCAGCGGCTTGCGGCGCATCCGGTCGCCCAGCCAGCCGGTGGCCGGCGCGGCGAGCATGTAAAAAACGAACAGGGCCGTAGCCAGCGCGCCCATCTGGTGGTCGGTGGCGTGAAACTCACGCTGCACCGGCAGCAACTCGCCCGACAAAATGTAGCGGTCGATGTAGTTGAGCAGGTTGAGCGCGATCAGCAGCAGCAGGGTCGCCTGAACGGGGCCGATGCGTAAACGAGCGGAATGGACAGCGGTTGGCAAAAAATTTAGGCCTTGGGCCGCGGCCAGTGAGCCTCGACGGTGGTGCCGATTCCGCCGCGCGGACGGAACTCGCCCTTGACCGTCGCCCAAACCGGATCGCATGCCTTGACCACATCTTCCAAAACCTGGTTGACGATATTCTCCTGAAAAATGCCCAGGTTGCGGAAGCTGAAAAGATATTCCTTGAGGGATTTCAGCTCGAGGCAGCGCTTGCGCGGCACGTAGCGTATCGTTAACAGGCCAAAATCGGGCAGGCCTGTTTTGGGACAAACCGAGGTCAGTTCAGGATCGTCGATTTGAATTTCGTAGCCGGGAAACTGATTGGGCCAGGTCTCAATTGCGGGAAAATCGAAATCTAGGCCTGCTTTTGCATGTTCGTCGGTATAACGGCGTTTGGGTGACATGTGAATATTGTACGAGTACGGCAAAATATAAACGAGTCTTCCCTGCCCTCATTTTTTTATCTTTCAGGAGCCTGGTTTGCGAGTCTTATATACTAACCTCTGGTTAAGTGCATGGTAGAAGTGAGAAAGCAAGTCAATCGTATATGGCTTTGGATCGGCGCAGCCGTCGTTCTGACCGCCGTATTTTTTACCGCGCGGCATCTCTTGCGAGATCAGCTGCCGGTACGCGTCGTGCAGGTGCGGCATGAAATGCTGCAAACCACCGTCAGCACCAACGGGCGGGTGGAACCGGTCGTCAACTACCAGCTCTACAGTCCGCTGGCGACGACGGTGAAGGCTGTCTACGCGCAACAGGGCGACACGGTACCGGCGGGAAAGCTGCTGGCGACGCTTGACGACGTTGAAGCACGCTCGCATGTGGCAGCGGCCGAAAGCGGTGTAAAATCCGCGCAGGCGCAGCTAGACGCGGCGCTGCACAACGGCACGCAGGCCGAGCGGCAAGCCTCGACGGCCGAGGTCGAACAGGATCGTCTGGCGCGGGATCAGGCGCAGCGCGATTACAATGCGCTGGCCCGGCTGGTGGCGACCGGAGCAGCCTCAAAAGGCGAACTGGCGTCAGCGAACGGGCGGCTGCAATCGACACAGGCCAGTTTGAGAGCCGCCGAACAAAGCGCGCAGCACCGCTACTCGTCGGCGGAAATAGCTCGCGCCCGGGCCGCGCTGGCCGAGGCGCAAGCCGCATGGCAGGCGGCCCAGCACGTCGAAGCGCAAGCCTCTCTCCGTGCGCCCATCGCCGGCACCATCTACACTTTTGACGCCGCGCCTTCCAGCTATGCCGAAGCCGGCAAGTTGCTGGTGGAGATGGCCGATCTGCATCACGAGCGCATACGCGCCTATTTCGACGAACCCGATCTGGGGCGCCTGGCCCTGGGACAGGCGGTGACGATCCACTGGGACGCCAAGCCGGGCCGCGAGTGGCACGGCCACATCACCAGGCTTCCCATCACCGTGGTTACCTACACCACGCGCAATGTGGGCGAAGTGCTGATCGACATTGACGGCAACGATGACGGCCTGTTGCCTAACACCAATGTCACGCTTATGGTCACCATCTCCAGCACGCCCAATGCGCTGAGCATGCCGCGCGAAGCGCTGCACGAGCAAAACGGAAAATACTTTGTCTACAAGGTCTCAGGCCGCGAGTTGAAGCGCGTTCCGGTCACGATCGGAGCCCCCAATATTACGCAGGTTCCCATCCTTTCCGGCATCGAGGAAGGCGACTCCGTCGCCACCGGAACGGCCAACGGGCATCCCTTGCAAGAAGGCGTGCCGATTAAGGAAGTGCGGTGAGAAGAGAGTTGGCTTTGTTTTGCGCGCTAATGGCGGCAGGGCTGATCCTGGCCGCGACGCCACACGTTTGTGCGCAAATTCCGCCCGCAACGCTGGCCCAGGCCAACGCCGCGCTACAGGCCGGCGAAGCCGACAAAGCCATCACGCTGCTTGCGCCCCTGCCCACCTCGGGACCGGGCGCGGCCGAAGCGCAAAATCTGCTGTGCCGCGTGCACTTCACGCTACAGCAATGGGAGCCGGCGACCCGCGAATGCGAACAGGCCGTGCGGCTCTCCCCAGGCAACTCCAACAACCATCTCTGGCTGGGCCGGGCCTTGGGCGGAAAAGCCGAACACGTCTCTTTTCTCACCGCCTATTCGCTGGGCAAGCGCGTACGCGCCGAATTTGAAGAGGCCGTTCGTCTCGATCCGCATAACGCCGCCGCGCTTTCCGATCTTGGCGAATTCTACAAAGAAGCGCCGGGGATCGTCGGCGGAGGCACAGACAAAGCCGCCTCGGTGGCCGATCGCCTGGATAAAATCGATTCAGCGCGCGCGCATCAGTTGCGTGGCTATATCGCCGAAACGCGTAAGGACTTCGGCTCGGCCGAACGCGAATTCCGGCAGGCCATCGCCACCGGCATCCGGCCCGCCGCCCAGTGGGTCAATCTGGCCATTTTCTACCGCAATCGTCACCGCTGGTCAGAGATGGAAGCCGCCGTGCAAAGCTGCGCCAACACCGCGACGCACGAAAGAAACTCCGGCGTAGCGCTCTACGACGGCGCCGGAATACTCATCGAGACCAATCGCAATCCGGCCTTCGCCGCCAAAATGCTGGAAAGCTATCTGGCCAGTCCGGCAAAGGCCGAAGAAGCGCCGGCATTCATCGCGCACGGCCGGCTGGGACGCTTAAAACAGCAAATGGGCGACGCCGGCGGCGCCAAGCGTGAATTCGCCGCGGCCTACGCCCTGGCGCACGCATATCGTCCGCCACAGGATTCCCGACATTGACCTTGCAAAATCACGTGAACGCCGCATACAAATCGCGCCGAAAAATTTCCATTGCCGTAGCAGGGCTGAGCTTTGTTCTCTTCTCCGCTACAGCGCAGGCACAGGTCACCCTGGCCGCCGTCGTCGAACTGGCGCAGCGCAACAGCGCCCCGGTTCGTCTTGCCCAAGCCGACGTGCAAAAAGCCGCGGCCCTGCTCTCCCAAAGCCGCAGCGCCTTTATCCCTTCGGTCACCTTCGGCTCGGGACTGCCGGCATTTTCCGAAATCGGTTTCACCGGCTCGCTGCCAACCATCTGGGATAGCACGGTTCAATCGATGGTCTTCAGCCTGCCCCAAATCCAAGCCATTCGCGCGGCGCACACCGGGCTGCTAGCCGCGCAGTTCATGCTCAAAGACGCGCGCGAGCAAGTCGCGCTCGACGCTTCCACGACTTACCTTGAGCTCGACACGGTCAGCGGCGAAATCGAAGCCGCCAAGCAACAGCAACAGAACGCCGCCCGCTTAGTCGAGATCGAACAGCAACGCGCCGAAGCCGGCGTCGATCCCCTCAGCGAACTCTTGCAAGCGCAATTGACAGCGGCTCAACTCAAGCTGAAGCTGCTGCACCTGGAAACCCGCGCCACGATGCTCGCCAAGCAGCTTTCCGTGCTCACCAGCCTGCCCGCCAGTTCGATTGTTCCCGATCACGCCAGCATTCCGCCGATCCCGACGGTCTCGGTGCGCGATGCCTCGCCTTCGACCGCGGCCATCGAGTCGGCCCGCTCGCTGGCGCATTCGAAAGAACTGCTCGCAAAGGGCGATAAACAACATTCGTGGCTGTTGCCACAACTCAGCTTCGGTCTCGCCTACAACCGCAACACCACGCTGCTCAACAACATCAACAACTACTACGCCAAGCCTCTTCCCGCCAACAACCTCAGCAGCGGCTTCTCGATCCAGGTCCCACTGTTTGACGCCACACTGCGCGGCAAAGCCAAAGAATCTGCCGCCGAGGCCTTGCGCGCTCAGGTAGAAGTCGAACAGGCGCAGCGCCAAAACGAAATTCAGATTGCGCAGCTCGACGGCACACTGCGCGAACTTGATGTGCAGGCCGAAATCGCCAACCTCAAGCAACAGGTCTCCAACGAGCAACTCAAGAGCGTTCTTGCGCAGTTGGAACTCGGCAACGGTGCCTCCAGCTCCGCCGGTACGCCGCAGCTTAGCCCCAAAGCCGAAGAACAGGCCCACATCGACGAGCGCGATAAATTCATCGACTCGCTTGACGCCGCGCTCGACCTGGGCAAAACCCGCCTCAATTTGCTGCGCGCTCTGGGCCACATGCAGGACTGGCTCGACGAGTTGCGCGCAAAATAATTTCAACGCAGGCTTCGCCAACGGATTTCACTAAATTGAAACGCGCGGTGCTTCGGCCGCAACGGCCGCCTTGCCCTTTACCGATTCCCCGTAGCGCTAGCTGCCCCAATGCTAAAATAGAGTGATGCCGATGCCTCTGAAAACGCTTTTTCTCAACCCTCCTTCTTTTGAAAATTTCGACGGCGGCGCGGGTTCGCGCTGGCCGGCTACGCGCGAGATTGAGTCCTACTGGTATCCGGTCTGGCTCACCTATCCCGCCGGACTGCTTGAAGGATCGCGGCTGCTCGACGCCTCACCGCATCACGTCTCTGTCGAACAGACCATTGAGATCGCGAAAGAGTACGAGTTTCTGGTTCTGTTTACTTCGACCATTGGCTGGAAGAGCGACCATCGGCTGGCCGAGAAGATCAAAGAAGTACATCCGACAATCAAAATCGCCTTTGTGGGCCCACCTGTCACCACCGACCCCGAGCGCGCTCTCAACGAGTGCGCAGCCATCGATTTCGTTTGTCGCCGCGAATTCGAGTTCTCGGTCATCGAATTCGCACAGGGCAAGCCACTTGAGGAAATTTCTGGCGTCAGCTACAAAAAAGACGGCAAGATCGTTCACACCGCCGACCGTCCGCTGAACGAAAATCTCGACGCCATGCCCTGGGCAACGAAGATCTACAAGCGCGATCTCGACGTAACGCGCTACAGCGTTCCTTTCCTGCTGCACCCTTTCATCGCGCTTTACACCACGCGCGGCTGCCCGGCGCAGTGCACCTTCTGCCTATGGCCGCAGACCATGAGCGGCCATGCCTGGCGCCGCCGCTCCACCGACGATGTGGCTGCCGAACTGGCCTGGGCCAAGGAAAACTTTCCCGAGGTTAAGGAATTTTTCTTCGACGACGACACCTTCAACATCCAAAAGCCGCGCACCATCGAACTCTGCCAGAAGATTAAACCGCTGGGGCTGACCTGGAGCTGCACCTCGCGCGTAACCACCGACTACGANNAGTCGGGCGATCCGCAGATTCTTAAAAACATCAAGAAGGGCGCCACCATTGAGCGTGCTCTGCAGTTTGCCAAAGACTGCCACGCGCTCGGCCTGACGATTCACGCAGACTACATCCTCGGCCTGCCCGGCGAAACCAAGGAATCGATTCACAACACAATCAACTTCGCCAAGCGCATCGATGCCGAAACCATTCAGGTCTCCATCGCCCACGCTTTTCCCGGCACCGAGTTCTATGAATACGCCGAGAAGAAAGGCTTCATCACCAACAAGTCGATGGAAGACAGCGGTGGCCACCAGATGGCGCACATCGAGTACCCTGGTCTGCCCACCGACTACATTTTGGAGATGGTCCATCGCTTCTACGACGAGTATTTCTTCCGGCCCAAAGCGGCCTTCCGCGTGGTCTGGAAAGCGATACTACACCGCGACGTACCCCGGCTTTATGTCGAAGCCAAGTCGTTTCTCAAGCTGCGCGCCGAGCGCAACAAAATGGTCAAGGCGGCACGCAGCCAGCAAAATGAACCGCACGCCCCCACCGGCGCATAGATCGATTGCCCGATTGCCCGATTGCCATGAAGGCAAAAGCTGTCAGCGCCCCTGCGATGGCCGCAAAATCAGCAGGGGCTTTAGCTCTGTACGATGGATCACTTTTTCCCACGGCCGATTTAGATTCTGAGTTCTTTTTCAGTCCGGCGATTCACGATAGCACCCCGTGCCTAATCACCGGACCAGCGCTCGGCCGTTCTTCGCCATGGTTGCTCAATGATCGCTGTTTCATAAAACAAGAAAGAACAAATGTCCCGCTACTCACTCTCGTCGCGTCAATACCTGATTCTCGGACTGGTCGCCGTCTGCGCTCCGCTGGGAGACAGTTGTCTCTCCCGAGGCATGACCTCCATGCACTCGATTTCACTGGCTCATCCCGGCGAGTTGATCGCCGCCGTATTCACGCCCTGGATCGCCATCGGCATTGCGCTGCTGATCTGCTTTTTCGCCAGCTATCTGACCGCGCTCTCCTGGGCCGATCTCACCTTCGTGCTGCCGGCCACGGCCTTCGGCAACATCATCGTCGCCTTTCTCTCCCGTTTCTGGCTGCATGAAACGATTTCGCCCTCCCGCTGGGCCGGCATCGCGCTGATCACGCTCGGCGTTGGCTTCGTCGCCCAGGGGCCTTCGCTCACCGAACGCGCTAATCCAGCCGAAGAGGATTCCACTCTTGAGGAGGCGCAAACCCGATGACGATTCCTCTGCCTCCCCTGCCGCTCGCCTCCGAACCACACCCCTGGCTGGCCGCCGCCATGATCGCCGCCGTCGTGCTCACCTCCACCACCGGCGAGGTGCTCACAGCCTCCGCCATGAAGTCCGTCGGCGACCTCGATCTGATTCGCGCCCGCGCTGGGCTGAAAGGCGCGATCCGCGCCGTGCTCGCCTGTCCGCGCTTCTTTGTTGGCGTTTTTTTCCTCTCCCTCTCCTTCTTCTCGCTGCTCTTCGCACTCAACCACCTAACCCTTAGTCTGGTCGCACCCGCTTCGGCTTCGCTCACATTGGTCACCAATGCCGTTGCCGGCAAAATCTTCCTCAAGGAAAACGTCGACCGCCGCCGCTGGGCCTCCGCCCTGCTGGTCTGCATAGGCGTCTATCTGCTGGCACATTAGAGCAAGTCTCCAAATCATATCGAAAGAGAAATCTTCTCTAAGGGATTTCACTCGCCGCGGCGAGTGAAATCATTCCCGTCCAAAGCGACCTTCTGTGCACTTACCGCTGACCGGCTAAAACAGAATGCGAAGCTCGGAAATCAAGCTGTGATTGTAGGTGTGGAAGCCGGAAGTGGCGATCTGCATTCCCGTGTTGACGACAAAAAACGGATGCGTGGGCTTCCAGTTTTTGGCGCGAATCACGTAAAAAGCGGCAGGCGTAATGAAGTTCTGTGTCTTGCCGTCGTGGCCGCCGGAAAAGTAGAAGGTGGAGTTGTTCTCCAGCTCCAGCCATGTCCCCCGATTCACATGCCACTGCGCGGCGTTGTTATAAACGATCGTCCGACCTTGAGTGGCGATCTTGCCGGTCGGTAGCGTGCCGCTAATGGCCGAGATCAAGTCGCCGTGTTTCAACCCGACGCCGCCAGCCAGCGTCGGCGTAAAAACATCGGTTCGCGCGCCATTGGTGGCGCTGCCCGTGGCGAAGCTGTGGGCCAGCATCGCTGTCAGAATGTAGTTACCATGCCCGGCGCCCGCCGACGCAATGCGGTATTTGGCCAACACCGACGTATCGCCAAATCCATCCTTGGCGCTGCCGTTGTGCTGGATGTATGCCGGCGGATAGGCATCGAACTCGAAGCGTTTTTTGCAGATAACGCCTATGCCGCGTCCATTGCCGTAAATAGCGGTTCGCTGCCCCGTCGTCGTGAATTGGTTGACGAATGGAATGCGCACGTACTGGATCAGCCGAGGATCGGCGGCGACCAGCGGTGTAACCATGACCGGTTGCAGCTTGGCCACTTCAGCATTTTGGCTGCGGAATTGCTCAAGTTTCGACGACTGAGCGCTGACTACGCCCGCGGAAATTGTACCTGCGACCAATAGCGACATAGACAGAAAGAAAATCGATTTCAAAGAAACGAACCTTTATTAAAAGCTCTTGCGTCTGATCTTCTGGGAAAGAATTCGCCAATCAAGAAATTGGCTCAGATCTCAATTACAAAAATAGCAGACGCCGCGACTTTAAATCAGCCACCAGAAAGCCATGCGGCTCGCCCGCGGCACGGCTGATCGCTTCGGCCGCCAGATGACCGCTGCGCGCCGCGCTTTCCATCGTCGACGGCCATCCGGTCTGAATCCAATCGCCAGCCAGAGCACAATTGGGCCACGGCGCCACGGCACTTGGCCGCGCCGCATCGATACCCGGCGGCACGGTAAAGGTCGCGCGCATTTCCTTTACCAGCGCTGCCTTTTCTAACTTCGCCGTCGCTACCGCGGGGAAAAACTCCGCCAGTTCGCGCATCGCCAGCGCAATCGCCTGGGCACGATCCAGTTTTGCAAATTCGCGCGCGGAACTTACAACCAGTTCCAGATAGCTTCCCTTCCCCTTGCGCCGCGGCTGTAAGCGACTCTTGTTGTACATCCAGTGAATCGTGCGATCGAGCAGCACGGCATGTTCCAGATCCGTTATCTCGCGATCGAACCAGAGATGAACGCTGGCAATCGGACTATGTTTGTGCCGGGCAATCTGGCCGGCAAGCACCTCGGCGCCTGCGGTGCGCGGCAACTGCGGCAACAGCGCGCCCAGCGCCTCAAAGGGCAGCGCCAGCAGAAGAAATTCAGCGCGCAATTCGCCGGTTCGCGTCGTCACGCACCACTGGCCTTCGCACTCGTTCCACTCCGCACTCTCAACGCCCGCGCCGAGCTTGACTTCGCTACCGCGCTCACGCAAAAACCGCACCGCGCCGTCGTAGAGTTCGCTCAGCGGAACACTGCTGACGCCCATCGCGCCGGCATCGGCGGAGCTCATGAACAATTCGCGAATCACCTTCGCCGCATAGGGTAGCGCGATTTCGTCCAGATCGCCATTGAGCGCGCTGGCGATCACCAACCGCCAAAAGCGGTTCATCGCGCCCTCGGTCTGCCCGTGACGTTTGAGCCACTCGCCCAGTGACTCCTGCGAATCGGCAGCCACGGGCCGCAGCAGCGCGCTAAAAGCCCGCCCCAGCGCCAGCTTGTCGCCCACCGTAAAGGCATGGGCCTTGAGCAGACGCGGCAAGCCGCAGAGTGGCGCGGGCAGCCACGACGAAAAGCCCAGCTCCGAGCGCCTGCCCCCCGGCTCGATCATCGTCATCGTGCGCGTCCAGTGAATTCGCTGCGCCACATCGATCCGCCGATAGAATCCGATCAGGTTCGTGCAGCAGCCGAAAAGCGCGTGCTGGCAGTTATCGATCGTCTCATCGACGCCCGGATTGCGATAGGAGCAGGCCCGTCCGCCGAGAAAGCCGCGCCGTTCGGCCAGTTGCACGCGTAGCCCGGCCTCGGCCAGCGCGCAAGCTGCGCTCAATCCGGCCACACCGCCGCCCACCACGATCGCCGTTTTTTCCGCTCCACTCACCGCTTCACGCACTCCGCAGATTCGCCGTTTCTGGCCTCGCCGAAAACACGGCGCACAAAACGCGCCCTTCCAGCTTTCTCCATCCTAATTGCGGAGGCCGACAAATAATTATGGCTAAAAGTAAATATCTCCCGGCAGAGCCGGGGTAATTTACAGGAACGGAGAGCGCGCTTCCCCGTTGCCCCCAAATAAGCGATCTTGAACAATTCCATTGCGACGCTTGCTTCGGTCTGTCTTGAGCACAACTGCTCAGATTCCCGATCAGTCCAAGACGATACTGATGGGAAGAGTTTCGGCCGCTGGCGTGACTCGTTTCCACGTCGCAGGGCCTTGGTGCGAGTTATCGACCATGAACCATATCCGTAAGGATAAGAACAACGTCCGCCCGATCATCTTTCAGATCGTTCTCGACGCGCTGAAGGGGCTAAATATGTCATCCCCCGTAACAGATGCAAAACGCCGAACCGAGCGAAATCAATCCGCAAGATGCTGGCCAAGTGCTGCGGCACCGTATAACGATCAAAACGAAACAGTCTGAAGTCTGAAAGCCACTGCCGGGATGTGAGCAGTTGCGGAGAAAGAGAAAGGATGCGTTACGATGGCTACCACCGAATACCCCATCAAAGTTGAGGATCATGGCACCTCTCAACCTTTCAGCAAGAACTTCGATCAG
>PMHC01000271.1 GCA_003156495.1 Acidobacteriaceae bacterium | reverse complement strand
CCAGTGTGCCCGCGGCCGCCAGTGTGCCCGCGGCCGCCAACAATAAGGCGTCGGCGGAAAAGCGCCTCGAACAGGCTGTCGCCAAGGCGCTTCAACTCGCCAACGGGCTGGTGTCGGTCCTTTTCAGTACCGGCGAGGAGCAGACTTTTTCTTCTTCGATGGCCTGCCCGGATTGCGGCCTGGATGTGCCGAAGCTCGAACCGCGCAGTTTTTCGTTCAATTCGACCTTTGGGGCCTGCCCGAATTGCCACGGTCTCGGCTCGCTCTACGACTTTGACCCGGCGAAGGTGATTACAGACTGGTCCAAGCCATTATTTGACGGTGGTTTAGGCGTTGGTTCTACCTCGCAGTATCTTCTTAAGCTCATTCATTTGGCGGCTACGCGCTACAAAATCGACCTGGAGACGCCCTTTGAGGAACTACCGCCGCGTCAGCAGCGGATTCTCGTCTACGGACCGCCGGAGAACGAGGCTCCGCGCACCGGCTTTCACGGCATTTTGGAGTATTTGCGCGATAGCGCCGAGGAGTCAAACAGCGACAGCTACCGCGAGTCGATGATGAGCTACATGTCGGCGGCGCCATGCCCGGTCTGCCGCGGCAAGCGTCTGCGTCCAGAGGCTTTGGCCGTCCAAATTGGCGGGCTTTCCATCTCCGACTTCACCGCTCTGCCGCTGAACCGCGCGCTTTCGGCGATCATTAACCTCAAATTCACCCACCGAGAAAGCCTTGTTGCCGAGAGGATTCGCCGCGAAATCGCCGAGCGGCTGGAATTTCTTTGCGCCGTTGGCCTGAACTATCTTTCGCTGGATCGCAGCGCCGCGACGCTTTCCGGTGGCGAAAGCCAGCGCATCCGCCTGGCTACGCAGATCGGCTCGCGACTGCGCGGGGTTCTCTATGTGCTCGACGAGCCGTCGATCGGTTTGCACCAGCGCGATAACAATCGCCTGATCGAGGCGCTGGAAAAGCTGCGCGACCTGGGCAACACCGTTCTTGTCGTCGAGCACGACGAGGACACAATTCGCCACGCCGATTACGTTCTCGACCTCGGCCCCGGCGCCGGACGGCTGGGTGGCAACGTGGTGGCCGAAGGCACGCCGGCCCAGATTATCGCCTCGCCGGAGTCGCTCACCGGCCGCTACTTAAGCGGCAAAGTCTCGATGATGCAGCGCGCCAAGCCTCGCCCGATCAACGGCAAATGGATCACCATTGCCGGCGCGCGCGAACATAACCTGCAAGAGGTCACCCTGCGCATTCCCCTCGGCGTGATGACCGTGGTTACCGGCGTGAGCGGCAGCGGCAAGAGCACGCTGATTAACGACATTCTTTACCGCTCGCTGGCGCAAACTCTTTACGGCTCGCATGAGGACCCGGGTTCATTCGACAAATTGATCGGCGCCGAGCAGATCGACAAGGTTATCCGCATCGATCAGTCGCCGATCGGGCGCACGCCGCGCTCCAATCCCGCTACCTACACGGGAGTTTTTTCGCCGATCCGCGATCTTTTCGCCCATCTGCCCGAGGCGCGCGAGCGCGGCTACAAGCCCGGCCGCTTCAGCTTTAACGTAGCCGGCGGCCGCTGCGAAAGCTGCCAGGGCGACGGGCAGCGCCGCATCGAGATGAATTTTTTGCCCGACGTCTACGTGCAGTGCGAGGTCTGCAATGGCCACCGCTACAATCAGGAAACGTTGGCGGTAAAATTTCACGGCCATTCGATTGCCGATATTCTTGAGATGACCATCGAAGACGCATTGCCGCTGCTGACCGACGTGCCCCAGGTGCACCAAAAGCTGCAAACGCTCGTCGATGTTGGATTGGGCTACGTGCGGCTGGGCCAGAGCGCGACGACGCTTTCTGGCGGCGAGGCGCAGCGGATGAAGCTGGCCCGCGAGCTTTCAAAACGCCAGACCGGCAAAACTCTTTACCTGCTCGACGAGCCCACTACCGGCCTGCACTTTGACGACGTGCGCAAGCTGCTCGACGTGCTGCACCAGCTTGTGGATCTGGGCAATTCGGTCGTCATCATCGAACACAATCTCGACGTGATTCGCAACGCCGACTGGATTGTCGATCTCGGCCCGGAGGGCGGCGAGGAGGGTGGCCGCATTGTTGGCGAAGGACGCCCGGCTAAAATCGCTACGATTGCCAATTCCTTTACCGGTCAGTTTCTCAAGCGCTATTACAAATCCACCAACGGAGAACTGCTGCCCGACGACCTTATTGAGCCACCGGATACAGCCGCCGCTTCAGCATCGCCCGAGGCTGCTTCTGGCGAGCAGCCGCCGGAGCAGGAAGCGAAAAAGACGCGCCCGACGGCCAAACGCGGTGCGCGTAGCAAGAGCTCACCGGGCCCCTCCGCGCGCCGGGTGAAGAAGACGGGACGCCCATGACGAATCTGCCCGAAGATCCTTTGCACGAAGCTGGAGATTGGCCTGGCATCACTCCCGACGAGTTCGGTCCGTTGGAAGAGCCTTCTGCCGCCGAAGAACCGTTGGCCGCCGAACCGTTGGCCGCCGAACCGTTGGCCGAGCCGCCGCTGGCCGAGGAGTCGCTAGCCGAGCCGCCGCTCTTTCAGCTCTTCACCGCGCCGGAGTTTCATTCGCCGGTGCGCATTCCTCACCTGGGGCACCTCTGCCTGCTTGTTCCTCTCATCGGATTGAGCTTCGTCGTCGTGATGCTCTTTTTTCTGGCCGCTGTTCGTCTGCATCTTTTCGGCGTAACTACGCAGCAGCAGGCGGGCTTGGATGTTCACTACATTTTGGGCGTCGAGGGCGGACTGTATCTGCTCACGCTGGTTGCCAGCCTTTTTATCTTTCCGCTCTTCTGGCATAAAAGCTTCTTCGCCGGTTTGCAGTGGAATGGCGCGACGGCCTGGCGGCATCGCTGGCAGCTTATTAGCGTGGCCGGCATGTGCTTTGTTCTGGCGCTGCTCGACGGCGCGCTGATGCCGGGGCCGAACAACGCGCCAATCGAAGAGATTTTTCAAGCTCCCGGCGCGGCCTGGATGCTTTTTGCCTTCGGCGTCACCATGGCGCCGTTTTTTGAAGAAAGCCTTTTTCGCGGATTTCTGCTGCCCGCGCTTTGCACCGCTTACGATTGGGGCACGGAAAAGGCCTCGGGCGCGTTCGTTCGTCCGCTAGAAGCCAACGGTCATCCGCAGTGGTCGCTCGCCGCCAAGGTCTTCGCTTCGGTTGTCGCCAGCATTCCCTTCGCCTGGCTGCACGCCGCGCAAACCAGCTACTCGCTCGGCCCCTTTCTGTTGCTGGTCGCCGTCAGCCTGGTGCTATGCGCGGTGAGGCTGGTCAGTCGCTCGCTGGCCGCGAGCGTCTTCGTGCATGCCTTCTATAACCTGCTGCTCTTTTCGATGATGATGGTCGGCACCGGAGGCTTTCGCAACTTAGATAAGATGTAAAGCCTTGCAATCGTTCTTTTGTTTTATCGCTGCCGCACTCGTACCGTGACCGGATGATTTCGATCCTAAGCGTTGTGGTTCTCCGGTCTCGAAATCGAGACCGGAGACACCCATAGCTGGTACAACTTTAAGCGGTCAGAGACCAGACTAAAAAAACAGGAGCGCTTTTCTTGCCGCCAGTCCATCCAGATTTCGCGCGGATCTTTATTGAGCTTGGCTTTGCCACGGTGGGGTTGGCGATTCTCGCGCGGGTGGCTCGCCGCTGGGGCTTCTCCTCGATTCCGCTTTACCTGCTGGCAGGGCTGGCCTTCGGCAATGGCGGTCTTCTTCCTCTTGCGCTGTCAAAAAGTTTTATCGAGATTGGCGCGCAAATCGGCATTCTCCTGCTCTTGTTCATGCTGGGGCTGGAATACTCCGGCGATCAGCTCAAGCAGAATCTCCGCAGCGGCTTTGCTGGAGCGGCCATCGACCTGCTTTTGAATTTTCCTCCAGGATTCGTCGCCGGCCTGCTGCTTGGCTGGAAGCCGTTGCCCGCGGTCCTGCTCGGCGGCGTCACTTATATTTCGTCGTCGGGTATTATTGCGCGGGTGCTCTCCGAGCTGGGCCGCCTCGGTGCGGTTGAGACGCCCGTCATACTTTCGATTCTGGTACTGGAAGATCTGGTGATGGCCGTCTATCTGCCGATGGTCGCCGTTCTGATCGCCGGCGGCGGGCTGGGGCGGATTTTTATCTCGATCGCCATCGCTTCGATTACCGTGCTGGTCGTGCTGATTGCCGCCATCCGCTTCGGGCCGTTTCTCAGCAAACTTGCCGCGCATCAGTCGGACGAGATTATTCTGCTGGCCACTTTTGGCACCGTGCTCCTGGTTGCGGGCATAGCGGAAAGTCTGCAAATCTCCGCCGCCATTGGAGCTTTTCTGGTGGGTATCGCCATCTCCGGGCCGCTGGCCGTGCAATCTCACCGGCTGTTTTCGCCGCTGCGCGATCTTTTCGCGGCAACCTTCTTTTTCTTTTTCGGCCTGGAGATCGATCCGCGTAATTTGCCGCCGGTGTTGCTCGTCGCGCTTCTGCTTGCCGCCGTGACTACGCTGACTAAAATGCTTACCGGGTATTGGGCTGCGCGCCGGTTGCAGGTCGGAATGGGCATCCGTCTCCGTACCGGTCTCACGCTAGTTGCGCGCGGTGAGTTTTCCATTGTCATTGCCGGACTTGGCGTAGCCTTGGAGCCCCGCCTGGGGCCGCTTTCGGCCGCCTACGTGCTGATCATGGCGATTGCCGGACCGATTGCCGCGCGATTCGCACGCTAGTACCGTGACCGGATGATTTCGATCCTTAGCGTTGAGGTTCCCCGGTCTCAAAATCGAGA
>PMHC01000238.1 GCA_003156495.1 Acidobacteriaceae bacterium | reverse complement strand
ACATGGCCATGATGCCGCCCGAAACGTGGGCCATGCCGCTGGTCATGATGGTCATCAGCTCGCTGCGCGTGGCTTTGGACAAAAACGGGCGGATGGTCAGCGGCGCTTCGGTCTGGCCCATAAAGATTGAGGCGGCCACGTTCATGCTCTCGGCGCCGGAGATGCGCATGGTCTTCAACATCACCCAGGCCATCGCCCGGATCAGCACTTGCATTACGCCGATGTGGTAAAGCACGGCGAAAAAGGCCGAGATGAAGATGATCGTCGGCAGAACTTGGAAGGCGAAGATCACGCCCGAGTTCTGGCCCAGCAGATTGCCGAAGGCGCCGGAGTTGGGCATTCCGAGTTGGCCGAAGACCATCTTGGTGCCGGCAAAGGTGCAAGCCAGCATTTGTGTGACTACACTACCGGCCCAGGCCATCGCCTGTTGGCCGTAATCGAAGCGCAGCACCAGAAAGGCAAAGCAAATTTGCAGGCTCAGCCCCCAGGCGATGGTCCGCCAACGGATGCGCCTGCGATTGGTCGAAAACAGCCATGCGGCCAAAAGTACGGCGGCGATTCCCAGCAATCCCGTATAGCGCGCCAACGCGTGTGCCTCCTGAAAACAGTGGTCAGTAATCAGTTGTCAGTGGTCAGTTTATCTTGCTGGCCGCAACTGAATTGCTTTCCATTGTCATAAAATTGAGCCCCAGAATCGTACGGTTGGCGCGATGAGAAAGCGATTGCAGATCAAAGGCGAAGCAAAATACGGCACAGGCGCGTATCTATCTCTGACAACTGACAACTGATCACTGACTACTGAGCTGCATTTCCGCCGTCTCGCGCGCAATCACGCGGCCCACCAGCGGTACGGCGCGTGGCGCGGTTTCGGAAATCTGAATTGCCCGTTTCAAAATTTCTTCCGGTTCGGCAAGCATTTCCGCCGTCGTCGCGTAGATTGTCGCCAGCGGTTGGCCGCGCTCGATGCGCGCGCCGCGCCGGGCGTGGAACAAAATTCCAGCGTGCGGATCGACCGGCTCACCGGCAATTTCCCGTCCCGCTCCGCTTCGCTGCACCGCCCAACCTAAAGCAGTCGTATCCATCTTCGCAACAAAGCCGCTCGTCCAGGCTTCGACCACGGCAGTCGCGCCCGGCCGGTGAAATTTTTCCGGTTCGTCGAAGACGCTCAGGTCTCCGCCCTGCGCCTCGACCATCGCCATAAAAACGCGCGTGGCCGAGCCGTTTTCAAGCGCCTGCTCGGCGCGTTTGCGGCCAGCCTCGGCCGATGCGGCCTCTCCGCCCAGATGGATCATCCATCCGGCCAGAATGAGCGATAGCTCGCGCACGTCCGCGCTGTACTCCGGCCGCTCGCCGCGCAAAAGCTCGACGCACTCGACCAACTCGATCCAATTTCCGGCGGCCCGGCCCAAGGGCTGGCTCATATCGGTTAAAAGCGCCACGGTGCGCGTGCCGGCGGCCTCGGCGGTAGAGACCATCAGCGAGGCCAAATACTCGCAATCGGAGCGGCGGCGCAAAAATGCGCCCGAGCCGGTCTTCACATCCAGTACCAGACCGTCGAGGCCGGCGGCCAATTTTTTGCTCAGAATTGAGGCGCAAATCAGTCCGGGATTTTCGACGGTTCCGGTGCGGTCGCGCAGCGCGTAGAGCTTGCGGTCGGCCGGAGCCAACTCGTCGGTCTGGCCCATGATCGACGCGCCGCACTTGGCAAGCACCTTTTCGAATTCATCGAGCGTTAGCGCCGTCCGGTAGCCGGGGATCGATTCCAGTTTGTCGAGCGTGCCGCCGGTGTGGCCCAACGCGCGGCCGCTGAGCATGGGCACGGCCACGCCGCAGGCGGCGGCCAGCGGAGCCACGAGAAAGCTGGTTTTGTCGCCCACGCCACCGGTCGAATGCTTGTCTACTGCTTTCCGGCCCAACCGCGCGGAAGAAAATTTTACGCCCGAGTCGCGCATGGCCAGCGTCAGCGCCCGCGTTTCGTCGCGCGAGAGGCCGCGAATCCAGGCGGCCATCAGCCAGGCCGCCAACTGGTCGGAGGGGATCGATCCATCGGCGGCGCCGCGCGCGATCAATTCGATCTCATGCGCTTCAAGTTCGCCGCCGCTGCGCTTTTTGCGGATCAGGTCGATCATGTGCAGCGGCGAGGCGGCAGCGGCCTCGCGCGAAATTTCATTGCCTGGCTTCATTTCTCCCGCATCCTACTTCAATTTCATCTCGAAGCCATGCGGCAGCAACTCGCCGAAGACGATGGTTCGCAGGCCCTTGGCTGTCGGAAAAATGACCGGCGCATCGGGCAGGATAAACTCGGCCAGCACCTGCCGGCAAGCGCCGCAGGGCGGGCTGGCCGCGTCATTTAAATTTGCGATGGCCACGGCTTCGATTTTAATTTCAGGCCCGAATTGGGAAATTGCGCGGACAGTCGCTACCCGCTCCGCGCACAAGGTCAGTCCAAAGCTGACATTTTCCACGTTGGTTCCGGTTATGACTTCGCCGGTAGTCAAGCGGATCGCCGCCCCAACACGAAAACGCGAATAGGGCGCATAGGAGTGATAGGCGGCTGTTTGCGCCAGCTCCAACAGGTCTTCAAGCGCAGGCTGAGGAAGGTTTGTCATTGTTGGCACGTCCAGGGCCAAAATCGGGAAAGATTAAGATAAGAGGCTAATTCATCCCCGCCTCGAATGTACACTCGTTTCCGTTTTTCTGGCCTATGAGAATCTAATTTTTTAGCTTTCTCAAGTTGAGCGCCATCCATCCGATAAAGCACATGAGTGGTCGCCGGGAGCGCGAAGCCTGGCGCATAGGGTGTGATGCGATGGATGATCTGACGAGGGAGTTTTTGATCGAAAGCCAGGAAGGTTTGGACCGCATGGAGCGGTGTATGACCGAACTGGAAGAGCGGCCCCACGATAAAGGTTTGCTGGCGGACATCTTCCGGTCGGTACATACGATTAAAGGAACCACGGGGTTCCTGGGCTTCAAACGCCTGGAAAAATTGGCCCACTCGGGTGAAAACCTGCTGGGTTTGCTGCGCGACGAAAAATTGACCGCCGATTCACCGATCATCACCGCGCTGTTGCAGTTGCTCGATGGCCTGCGGGCCATTTTGAGGGTGATCGAGGCCGAGGGTAATGAAGGCACGGGCGAAGACTCGGCATTGATTGCACGCCTGGATCAATTGCGCGCCGGGGCCAACAAACCTGCCGGCCAACAGCCAGCGGTTGCCACTCCGGCTGCTCCGGCACCGCCGGCGGCTGCCAAAAGCGTAGCGCAACCGGCGGCGTCGGCCGCGCCTGTGGCAACCACGGTAGCGGTTGCCGCTCCCGTCGCTCCGGTTGCCGCTGCTCCGGCTGCTGTCGCGTCCGCTTCAGTGGCGGTTGCCGCCGCACCAGCCACACCAGTTGCTGCTGCCGCGCCTGTTGCCGCGACGCCTGCCGCGCCCGCTCCAGTGCCAGTTGCCGTTGCACCGGCCGCGCCAGTTGTTGCCGCCGCGCCAGTTGTCGCGACACCTGTCGCTCCTGCTCCGTCCACTTCTGCCGCGCCCGCTTCATCGCCGGCGGCAGAAGCGCCTGCCCGGCCTGTCGGCGGCACCGCCGCGGAAAGCACATTGCGCGTCGATGTCGCGCTGTTGAACCGCATGATGAATCTGGTCGGCGAACTGGTGCTTACCCGCAATCAGGTTTTGCAGGCCACCGCCTCCGATCCCAACATGACGATGCTTTCGCGCCGTCTCGACATGGTCACAGCCGACCTGCGCGAGTCGGTCATGAAAGCCCGCATGCAGCCGGTCTCGAATGTCTTTTCGAAGATGCCGCGTATCGTCCGCGATCTGTCGCTGTCATTGGGCCGTCACGTTCGCTTGCAGATGGAAGGCCAGGAGACCGAGCTCGATAAAAGTCTGCTCGAGGCCATCAAGGATCCATTGACCCACGCGGTGCGCAACTCGCTCGATCACGGCATCGAGCCGCCCGATGTGCGCAAAGCCGCCGGCAAAGATCCCGAAGGCACGCTGACTTTGCGCGCCGTGCAGGAAGGCAGCCACGTCGTGGTCGAAGTTACCGACGATGGCGCCGGCATCAACGTAGAAAGGGTTCGCCAAAAGGCCATCGAGCGCGGTTTGATTACGCCCGAGCGCGCCGCCATCATGCCCGATCGCGAACTGATGCAGCTGATCTTTTTACCCGGCTTCTCCACCGCCGCTAAAGTGACCAACGTCAGCGGTCGCGGCGTGGGCATGGATGTGGTCCGCACCAACGTGGAAAAAATCGGCGGCAAGGTTGAGATCGATTCGCGCTTTGGCAAAGGCACCTCGCTGCGCCTGCGCATTCCGCTGACTTTGGCTATTATTCCCGCGCTGATCGTGCGCAGTTTGAACCAGAGTTTCGCGCTGCCGCAAGGCGCGCTCTCCGAGCTGGTGCACGTGCCGCCCGAGCAGGCCGCAACCTCGATCGAGTGGGTTGAAAATGCGCCGCTCTACCGGCTGCGCGGCCGTTTGCTGCCTTTGGTCTTTCTCGATCGCCTGTTGACGCCCGGCCGCGAACCCAAGCTGGACCAGCCGCGCGACAGCTTTATCGCCGTGCTCGACGCCGACGGCCGTAACTTCGGCCTGGTCGTCGATTCGCTTGCCGATCCCGAAGAAATCGTCGTTAAGCCGCTGAATACGGTGCTGAAAGGCATCAGTCTCTATTCGGGCGCTACGGTGCTGGGCAATGGCAATCTGGCTTTGATTCTCGATCCTGGCGCCATCGCCATGAAGACCGGCGTCGCCATGAGCGGCAAGGAAGAAGAAGAGACGCACGCCGTCGAGGCGGGCACCGCCATCGATGCCGCCAAGATGGAATACCTGCTGGTCGAAGCCGCCGGCCGCCGCGCCGCCGTGCCTCTGGCCGACGTCCTGCGCATCGAGCAGTTGTCGTTGTCGCGGATCGAATATGTCGGCTACCGTCCGGTGCTCAACTTCGAGGGCCAGTTGCTTCCAGTTGAAGATACGGGCGGCATTCTGGCCGCGGCGCAGGGCAACCCCGAAACGCAGATCGTCGTCGTGGTTTGCAGCGAAGGCGACCGCCACGTGGGCATTGCCGTCTCGCACGTTCTCGACGTAGCCTCTGGCGCCAGTCTCTTCGCGGCCGGTTCCGGCGAACGCACCGACGGCGTCACCTTGCTGAAAGATAGCGTCACCGACGTGGTCAACCTGGGCGGTGTCGCTCCGCTGCCCGCCGGGGAAATCACCACCAACGAATATGTTCCGGAGGCCGTGGCATGAGCAACGCAGAAACCGCATCCAATCAAAAGCAGAACACCGACACGCTCAACGAGATTTGTTCGGTTCGCGTAGGTAGCACTCTGTTCGGCGTACCCATCAACCATATTTTGGAGATTGTGGGCGCCACGCAGCCACAGCCCGTGCCTCTGGCTCCCAGCTTTGTCGGCGGTCTGGTCCACTACCGCGGCGATGTGCTCACCACGGTGAGTCTGCGCCAGCTTCTCGATCTGCCGCCCAAGGATGGTACGCAGGACATTCTGGTGTTGGAAAGCCCCGAAGGCTTTTACGGATTATTGGTTGACTCGGTCGGCGAAGTGCTCACTGTTTCGGCCACAGATTACGAACGCAATCCCTCGACTCTCGACGAGCGGCGTCGGTCGCTGTTTGCCGGGGCTTACAAACTCAAAGACGGTCTGCTCGTGATGCTGGAACCCGAAAAGCTCGATCCACTGCGCCTGGGTGCTGAACAACAGGCTGCTTAACGGGCCCCGTAGCTTATTTGTCAGGAGGAACCCCATGCGGGCACTGATCGTCGACGACTCCCGTTTTGTCAGAGACTTTCTGCGCGGCATGCTCAAAAGCAAAGGCATTGACTGCGAAGAAGCCGCCGACGGACGCGCCGGGCTCGAACAACTGCACAGCGGCCTTGATTTTGATCTTGCGCTGGTGGACTGGAATATGCCCGTCATGGACGGTTTGGAGATGCTGCGTCAATTGCGTGCCGACGGATTTAACGACCTGAAAGTCATGATGGTAACCACCGAGGCCGAGAACGACTTCATTGTTCGCGCTCTCGAAGCCGGCGCCGACGAGTATCTGATGAAACCTTTCGACGACGCCGCACTCAGCGAAAAATTGGCCATGCTTGGCCTGGTAGAGGCATAAAGAATGACTCCCCCACGCCCCATCCGCATCATGATCGTGGACGACTCGGCTGTCATGCGCGGTTTGCTGCGTTCCGTCATCAGTTCCAGTTCCGGCCTTGAGGTGGCTTCGACGGCCACCGATGGCGCCTCCGCGATTCAACTGGTTCAAACAGAACGCCCCGACTTGATCCTTCTTGATGTTGAGATGCCGGTTAAAGACGGTTTGGCTACGTTACGGGAACTGCGCGCCAGAGGGCACAAAATGCCCATCATCATGTGCAGCTCGCTTACCCAGCGCGGCGCCAAGGTCACCATTGAAGCTCTGGCTATCGGTGCTTCAGATTACGTCGCCAAGCCTACGGGCCAGACGAGCCGCGAAGCAGCCATGCGTAAACTTTCGCAGGAGCTGATTCCGAAAATCAACGCTCTCACGAGCCAACTCCGGCAGCAGTCTACCTCCGCGACCGCTTCGTCGCTGTTTTTCGCTAAACAGGCGCCGCCTCCTCCGGGCACGCAGATACCCACCGTCGCTCCGTCGATCGTCGCGATCGGCGTCTCGACGGGCGGTCCGGCCGCGCTCGATGTCGTTTTGCCCGCGCTTCCGGCCAACTTTCCGCTGCCGATCGTCATCGTGCAGCACATGCCGGAAGTCTTCACCAAACTTTTTGCCGAACGCATGAACTCACGCTGCAAGTTGCACGTCGCCGAAGCCAGCGAAGGCGCGCCCGTCGTTCCGGGAACCATTTACATCGCGCGCGGTAACTGGCACATGGAAGTGATGGCATCCATGCGTCCCGGTGCGCCGAACACTTTGCACCTGAACCAGGATTCGCCGGAGAACCACTGCCGCCCGGCTGTCGATGTGCTCTTTCGCAGCGTAGCGAAACTTTATGGCGGCGCTGTATTGGCGGTCATTCTTACCGGCATGGGCTCTGATGGACTCATCGGCTGCCGCCCCATCCGCGAGCAAGGTGGAACTGTTCTTGCTCAGGACCAGGCAACCAGCACCGTTTGGGGCATGCCGGGAGCGGTAACGCAGGCGGGGCTGGCGCATAGGGTCTTGCCCTTGAACGCGATTGCTCTAGACATGATCCGTACTGTTGGCCGTTCGACTCCGACCAGCACAACCGGCAACCAGCTTCGTAACCCAGATCGTGTGATGGTGTCGTGATGGAACATGCCGCCGAATCCGATTACAGCTTCCTGCGCCAGGTCGTTTACGAGGTTTCGCAGAACGTTCTCGATGCCTCACGCGACTATCTCTTCGAGACGCGGCTGACCAAGCTGCTGCGCAACGAAGGACTGTCGCGCGTCGAAGATCTGGCGCGTAAACTTCGTTCCCAGCGCAATCCTTCCCTCGAGCGCGCCGTCGCCGAGGCCATGACCATCAACGAGACCAGCTTCTTCCGCGACCTGCGTCCCTTCG
>PMHC01000328.1 GCA_003156495.1 Acidobacteriaceae bacterium | reverse complement strand
TCTCGACCATCTCTTCGCCGCCGACAAAGTCCGCGCCAGCTTCGGTCGCTTCCTTCTGCCGGTCGCCGGTCGCGATTACCGCCACGGTCTTGGTTTTGCCCAATCCGTGCGGTAGTACAACCGTGCCGCGAACCATCTGGTCGGCGTGGCGCGTATCCACGCCCAGCCGCAGCGTCAGATCGACCGTCTCGTCGAACTTCGCATACTTTACTTTTTGCAGGAGACCGACTGCTTCCGGCAGCAGATACGCCGCTTGAGTCACCGCGGCGCGCGCCTTCGCAATATTCTTACCCTCTTTTGCCATCTATCCCTCGTCTCCCACCGCCTTTGCCTGCCCCATCTCTGGGGACTTCCGCCGAAGGAGGGCTGCTTTCGCCGCCTCGCCTCTAGCTGGAGCCAAAAGCCGTGGTCCTATTGACTGTCCAGGGATCTCCCCCGGGCACATGTACGAATCATAATGGAATGGCCTGCGGATTGCAACCGCCCCCTCCCCTCTCTCCCCTTGCCCCCCGCCTTGTTCCAAAATCAGCCGCCCTCCGCTCGCTGCCCAAAACAGGAAATCGCCGCGCTTCTTCCCCGCAGCTTCTCTGCTCACTTTCCATTCAGCCGCCTAGCATGGTCTTAAAAGACTCCCATGCTCCACCGCAGAAAGATCGGCAAGAATGAAAAACCAGGCAGAAAAAGTTAAGACGCCGAGTGTTTTGTTCAATGGGTATGTCTTTTCGGCCACCGGTTACGGCACGGCCGCGCGCGCCTATGTACACGCCTTTCATCGCGCCAACATCGGGCTTTCGGTCATCGATCGCGCGCACGAACAGTGCAGAAACATTCCCGATCCGCTCGTGGACTCGTTGCTCAACCGCCCCCTCGATGTCGACTTTTGCGTCTGCCATACCGAGCCGCTCGATTTCGCCTCCATGCGCCCGGCTTTTTCCCACCTGATCGCGCTCACCACCTGGGAGTCCGACACGTTGCCGGCCGATTTCGCCAACGTGCTCAACGAGGTGCGCGAGATCTGGACTCCTTCCAGCTACAACGCCGAAGCCTTCCGCAAGCAGCTCAAGGCTCCCGTCTTTCATCTGCCGCATCCGGTCCACGTTCCGCCGCCCACCATTCCCGAGTCCCAGGAAATTGAAAATTTTTTCAACCTTAAAAAAGACGATTTCGTTTTCCTTAACGTAGCCACCTGGCAGGAACGCAAAAACATTCCCGCCACCATCGAGGCCTTCTTCCGCGCCTTTCCCCGCGAGCCGAACATCAAGCTATTCATCAAAACCTCCTTCTACTTCACCGACGCCCAAAAGGCGAACGCGCAGGTCGTCAAAGCGCTCAAGCGCGCCGGCGTTTCTCTCACTCCGCGCGAAATCGATGCGCGCCTGAAGATCTTCCAGGTTCCCTGGACCGAGGAATTGATGGCCACGCTGATGCGCCGCGCCGATTGCTACGTCGCGCTGCACCGCAGCGAGGGCTGGTGCTATCCGCTCTTCGACGCCGCCTGCGCCGGCATTCCGGTCATCACGACCGCCTACTCCGGCCCCATGGACTACCTCGATCCCAAATTTCATCACCTGGTCAACTACAAACTCGTGCATGCCACCCGCGGCGACGATCCCGAGTCCTTCCGCTTCTCGCCGGAGATGCTCTGGGCCGACCCCGATATTCTCCACGCCGCCGCCCAGATGCGCGTGATCTGCAACAACAAGCAAAAAGCCCGCAAACTGGCCGAAACCGGCGCCGCTCTGCTCCGCGAAAAATATTCCTTCGAGTCGGTTGGCAACATGGCCCGCAAGCGGCTCCAGCAATTGGCCCAGAAAGACTGAACGCTCCCCTGGCCGCGCCCCACGCACTAGAATTGCGACCCCACGCCAAACGCCCTCGACGCCGGCAAATCCGCGCCGCCGCCGGCCGCGCCCCAACTTCTTTCACCGTCTTGGCCGTAAACTAGATTCAGGAACCTTCCCGCCAGGACTCAATAACTTGCATTCTCTCCTTGAAGCGCTCAATCCCGAACAACGCGACGCCGTCGAATCCACCGAGGGGCCTCTGCTCATCTTGGCTGGCGCCGGCTCGGGCAAAACCCGCGTCATCACCCATCGCATTGCCTGGCTCGTCAACGAGAAAGGCGTCGCTCCCGGCTCGATTCTGGCCGTCACCTTCACCAACAAGGCCGCTGGCGAAATGGCCGAGCGCGTCAATCGCCTTCTGGAAAGCACTTCGCCCTCGGTCCCCACCGGCCGCTGGGGCGGAAAGCCGCAGATCTCCACCTTCCACTCGCTGTGCGTGCGCATTCTCCGCCGCGACGTCGAAGCTCTCCGCGTCAACGGCCAGGGCCTCACCCGCGACTTCACCATCTTTGACGAAAACGACCAGCAGGGCGTCGTCAAGCAGATCATGAAGCGCATGGGCATCGACACCAAGCAACTGACCCCGCGCAATGTGCTCAGCCGCATCTCCTCGGCCAAAAACCGCATGGTCGATCCCGAGTCCTACTTTCTCGAATCCAAAGACCCCACCAGCGAGCGCGTCGCCCACATCTTCAAGGCCTACCAGGCCGAACTCTCAAAAAACAATGCCATGGACTTCGACGATCTGCTGCTCGAAGCCCTCCATCTGCTCAAAGCCTCCGGCGAAGTGCGTGAGAAATACCAGCGTCGCTACCGCTATTTGCTGGTTGACGAATATCAAGACACCAACCGCCCGCAGTACGAAATGATGAAGCTGCTGGCCGGCGAAGCCCAAAACGTCTGCGCCGTCGGCGACGAGGACCAGAGCATCTACTCCTGGCGCGGCGCCGACATCAACAATATTCTCAACTTCGAGAAGGATTTTTCCCGCGCCAAGATCATTCGCCTGGAACAGAACTACCGCTCCACGCAAACCATCCTCGAAGCCGCCGGAGCCGTGGTTGCGAACAACCTTCAGCGCAAGGGCAAAAAGCTCTGGACAGAGCGCCAGGGCGGCTCGCTGGTCGGCTACTACGAGGCCCCGGACGGCGAAAACGAAGCGCTGTTTATCGCCAACAAAGTCCTTACTTTTTTGCGCAACACCGCCGACGATCCCGATCAGCACTGCGCCGTGCTCTACCGCACCAACGCGCAATCGCGTCTGGTGGAAGAAGCGCTGCGCCGCTTCAACGTCACCTACACCATGGTCGGCGGCTTCAGCTTTTACGAGCGCTCCGAAATCAAGGACATGATCGCCTACTTGCGTCTGGTCCGCAATCCTCATGACTCGATGGCCTTTCAGCGCGTCGTCAACACCCCGGCCCGCGGCATCGGCAAAACCACGCTGGAAAACCTCGAGCGCCTGGCGCTTGAAACCGGCAAATCCACCTGGGAGATTCTCCCCCGGGCTCTCGCCGACCGCCTCGTCCCCACCCGCGCCTCGCTGGCTCTGGAAAACTTTCGCCAGCTCATCCTCGACGCCCAGGCCATGATGGACCCAGACTTCGCCGGCAAGCTCTCGGCCGATCTGGCCGAAGCCGCCGCCTCCGAGGCCGACACCGACTTTGACTTTGGCGCAACGGAGACAAGTGCGCCCGAAGCAAAACTACAGCCGGCGCTCGACTTCGAGTCAGATCCGGAAGAAATCGCGAACGATAAAGAGAAAGATACAAGTGCCTTCCGCTCCCCAGGCGATGCGGCCACGCTGCCCGAGTTGATTCGCTTCATCATCGATCGTTCCGGCTACATCAAGGCGCTGGAAACCGAGGGCTCACCCGAATCCTACAGCCGCATTGAAAACCTGAAGGAATTGGCCAACGCCGCGCACGATGCCGAGCAGCGTGGCGAAACGCTGGCCGAGTTCCTCGACCACGCGGCTCTCGCCTCCGACACCGACAAGATCGACCCCGATGCCCGCGTCACCCTGATGACCTTGCACGCCGCCAAGGGGCTCGAATTCTCGCTCGTCTTTCTCACCGGCTTCGAAGAAGGACTCTTTCCCCACTCCCGCACCCTCTCCAGCCCCAACGAGCTTGAAGAAGAACGCCGCCTCTGCTACGTCGGCATGACGCGCGCCATGAACACACTCATCCTCACCCGCGCCTTCTATCGCCGCCGCTACGGCGCCGACACGCCCGAGGCCAGCGTCCCCTCGCGCTTTCTTGAAGAAGTGCCCCCGCAGTTGATCGAAAATCTCGGCAGCCCGACGCCTGCCTGGTCCGCCTCCACCTATTCCTCTTATGGCGCCAATCGCCCGCGCTCCGGCAATGGCGCCAACAAGCCTTTCTACAACTACGAGGACGAAAGCCAGGAGATTGCTTCTGCCGACGCCCCTCACAAAAACGCCAAACCCTTCGTCGCCCCCTGGATGACGCTGAGCCACGAAAACTACCGGCCGGCTCACGCCGCGTCGCCCAAGCCACAAAGAACCACCGCCGCAAAAACCAAGGTTCCTGAAACTCCGAATTCAATCGATAACATTACTCGCTTCTTCGGCGGCCATCCCGGTGCTCTGGCCCGCCCCGTCCACGGAGCGCACGTGCCTAACGGAGAAGATATGTCTGAAGAAAATGTAGTGATCGTTGCACCTAATGGAAACGCACTCCCCCCGGTCTCAATGTTGAACCCCGGCGAGAGCGCTCATTGCGAAGCCGCCGCCACGCCTCGCCTTGTGCCCATGCGACTAAAAAAAGGCCAGCACGTTCTCCACGCCAAGTACGGCGAAGGCACAATCCTGGCACGCGAGGGCGAGGGCGACAACGTTAAACTCACCGTGCTCTTCGCCCGCCACGGCATGAAAAAACTCATCGAAAAATTCGCCAATCTGCAAAGGCTTTAGCCTCCTGTCCCCCGAAGTTCGCACCAAAATGAATCGTCTTTCTGAACGCAGGTCGCCGCGGAGTCGCCGCGACGACCGAAGTTGAAGAACCTGTGGTTGCTTTTAAAAATCTCACTGCGCCGCAGCCACCGCGATCACCCACGACTTACTCCGCAAACTTACTGCCGCCCAAAGCGCACCACCCTGTCCACTGTTCACTGTCCACTGTTCACTGTTCACTGTTCCCTGTTCCCTAGTCCCTATCCCCTGCTCCCAAGCATTTAGACTGAAATCGTGAATGATTCCGCACGCATTTCAGCGCTGACCGCCGCCGCGTTATCGATCGTGGCGCTCACCGGCTGCGGCATGCCCGGCGCGCCGCTTCCGCCCTCGCTGAACCTGCCCAACCGCGTCGCCGATCTTACCGCCATCCGCACCGGCAACGAGGTCCGCCTTGCCTGGACCGTGCCCACCAAGAACACCGACAAGTTGCTGCTCAAAGCCCCCGTTGCCGCGCGCATCTGCCGCAATCAAGCCGGCGCCTCCGGTTGCTCGGCCATTGCCATGCTGCAACTGGCCCCCGGCGTCGCCGCCGCTTATACTGACGCGCTGCCGCCCGAGCTGGCCGCCGGTTTGCCCCGACCGCTCACCTATTTTGTCGAACTCGACAACCGCAAAGGCCGCGCGGCCGGCCTCTCGAACCCCGCGCCAGTTCTCGCCGGCCAAGCCCCCGGCGCGGTCGAAAACCTCTCCGCCAAAATGCGCCGCGACGGCATTGTTCTGCGTTGGACCGCCTCGCCCTCCGACGCCTCCACCATTCGCCTTGTCCGCACGCTCGTAACGCCTCCAACTCAAAAGCCCGAGCAGGGTCCGCTCGCGCCGCCCGCCGAACCGCTCCAGCGCAATCTCCTGGTAGAA
This sequence comes from Acidobacteriaceae bacterium, assembly GCA_003156495.1. Taxonomy (GTDB): domain Bacteria; phylum Acidobacteriota; class Terriglobia; order Terriglobales; family Acidobacteriaceae; genus Telmatobacter. The sequence continues at coordinate 26,319 of PMHC01000328.1, read as the reverse complement.
AGCTCCCGCTCCGGCCGCGCCCTCGACGCCGAAATCCGCTTCGGCCGCACCTATGAGTACCGCGCACAGCGGCTGGCTCGCGTTACAGTTGACGGCAAAACCGTTGAACTGGCCGGATCGCTCTCCGCGCCCATTCGCATAGCCGCCATCAATCTCTTTCCGCCCGCCGTGCCCAAAGAGCTGGCCGCCGTGGCCACCATCGGCCAAGCCGGCTCCGGCCCGGCTATCGACCTCAACTGGCAACCCAACGTCGAAGCCGATCTGGCAGGTTACATCGTCTACCGCCGCGAAGCCGGCGAGACAAATAATTCCTGGCGGCGCATTTCGTCGGCCCAGCCCGTCGTCGGCCCCGGCTTCCACGATCCCGACGTTCAGCCCGGCCACACCTATACCTACGCCGTCTCCGCCATCGACCAGGACGGCCACGAAAGCGCGCGCTCGACCTCCGCGCAAGAAACCGTTCCCGGCCCCTGACGCCGCACTAAAGGAGACACTTCCCCATGAAATATTGCCGCTTCCAACTCGACGGACAAACCCACTATGGCACGGTCGAAGACCGCGACGGCCAGCCCTGGATCGTCGATCTCGCCCGCGCACCCGAAGAAGATCTCCGCTTCCGCCTCGAGCATGGCCGCCCCGACTCCTGGATCGCCAACTTCGCCCCCATGCCTTTGAGCGCCGCCCAACTGCTGCCGCCCGTCACGCCATCCAAGATCGTCTGCGTCGGCCGCAACTATCGCGACCACGCGCGTGAAATGGGTAACGAAATTCCCACCGAGCCGCTGCTCTTCCTCAAGCCGCCTTCGGCCTTGCTCGCCCCCGGCGGCGTCATCAAGCTGCCTTCGCTCGCCCGCCGCATCGACTACGAAGGCGAGCTGGTCCTCGTCATCGGTCGCAGCACGCGCAACCTCGACCCCGCCGGCGACTGGCGGCGCGCCATCCGCGGCTACACCCTCGCCAACGATATTTCCGACCGCGTTCTGCAAGCAGGCGACGGGCAATGGACCCGAGCCAAGGGCTTTGACACCTTTTGCCCCATCGGCCCTATCGTCAGCGACGAGCTTGATCTCGACGCCGGCCTCACCATCGAAACCCATCTCAATGGCAAGCTCCGCCAGCGCTCTTCCACACTCGACCTCATCTTCCCTGTCCCCGCGTTGCTCGTCGCCATCTCCGCCGTCATGACGCTCGAGCCCGGCGACATCATCCTCACCGGCACTCCCGCCGGCGTCGGCCCCCTCGCGCCCGGCGATCGTGTCGAAGTCTCCATTCCAGAGCTGGGTGTGCTCGCCAACACCGTTGAAACCGCCTGAGCCACGAAAAAGCCGCATCCTCTGTTGCCACCGCGCATCTCAACAAATGCGATACACTGGCGCTCTAGGGCCCCAGTGCGGAAATTCGCGGGAGGCTTCATGCCGAAAAATCTTCTCAATCAATTGCGTAACTTCACCGTCGTCGTGGCCGATACCGGCGACATTGAAGCGATGGAAAAATTCCATCCCCAAGACGCCACCACCAACCCATCGCTGATCACCGCCGCCGCGCAAATGCCGCAGTACCGGCCCATCGTCGACGGCGTGCTCGCCAACGCCCGCCGCGAACTCGGCGCCGCCGCTACCCCCCAGGCCGTCGCCAATCTCGCCTTTCAACGGCTGGCCATCGCCTTCGGCAAAAAAATTCTCGCCATCGTGCCCGGCCGCGTCTCCACTGAAGTGGACGCCCGCCTCTCCTACGACACCGCGGCTACCGTCGAACAGGCCCGCACCATCATTGCCCAGTACGACGCCGCCGGCATCGGCCGCGACCGTATCCTCATCAAGATCGCCTCCACTTGGGAGGGCATTCGCGCCGCCGAGATTCTTGAAAAAGACGGCATTCACTGCAATCTGACGCTGCTCTTCGGCCTCCATCAGGCCATCGCCGCGGCCGTTGCTGGTGCTACGCTAATCTCCCCATTCGTCGGCCGCATCCTCGACTGGTACAAAAAAGATACCGGCAAGGACTACTCCGGCGCCGACGATCCCGGCGTGCAATCGGTCACGCGCATCTACAACTACTTCAAAAAATTCGGCTATAAAACCGTCGTCATGGGCGCCAGTTTCCGCAACTCCGGCGAAATTCGCGAACTGGCCGGCTGCGATCTGCTCACCATTTCTCCGCATCTGCTCGCCGAGCTTCAAGTCACCGTAGAAGATCTGCCGCGCAAGCTCTCGCCTGAAGCCGCGCAAGCTCTAACCATCGAAAAAATCGTCGTCGATAAGGCTACTTTCGACCGCATGCACGCGGCCGACCGCATGGCCCATGAGAAGCTCAAAGAAGGCATCGAAGGCTTCACCGCCGCTCTGGTCAAGCTGGAAACGCTGCTCGCCGGCCGTCTCGCCGAGCTCGAATCCCGCACGCCTGCCGCGGTCTAGCGCCTATGCAATGTCGCGACCGGGTGCCCCACCTTCACCGTCCGCCACAGCGGACGGCTAAGGTGTGGCGACCAACTCACTTTCCCACCCGCAACGCAAACCCGCCCATGATCGCTCGCGACGGCATTCGCACATTTTCGATCTCCTCGTAGCCGGTATTGCTCAAATTCGACAGCCGCAGATACGGCTGCAATCTCCCCCGGTCGCGCGCCATCGTCGCGTTCCACACCGCGTAGGCCCGCTGCCCGCGCCGCTCGGCCACCTGCACCGTATTCGTCAGCGCCACGCCGCCACCCAGCCCGCTGCTCCATGAAGCCCGCAGATTCTCTGTCGGATAGTTGAAGACGTACTCCGACTCAAGTCCGTGCAGCGCCCCCTGCGCTCCGGCCACCTTCGTCCACGCCGCGCGCACCGTCTGCGACCTTACCGGAACCCACGTCAGCCGCGTCTCCACCCCGGCCAACCGCAGCTCATTCAAATTCGCCGCGCACCAAACCTTCGCCGCCGTACATGTGGCCGGCAGATAGGCATTCGGCAACGCCGCCGCGCGCAAGTAGTCGATCGTATCGTGCTGCCGCGAATAAAACCCCGTCGCCGTGGCCGTCAGCTTCGCCGACAAGTTCCAGTCCGCGCCCGCCTCGCCGCTCCAGGCCGACTCCGGTTTCAACTTTGCGTTGCCTAGCGTCGTCGGGTCGGAGTAGTACAAATCCGTATAGGTCGGAATCCGGAATCCGTAGCCGCCGCTGGCGCGCAGTTTCAGATCCTTCCTCGCGCGAAAACTCCCGGCCAGTTCCGGCGAAAACACCGCGCGCCCGCCGCCGGAAAAAATTTCCACGCGCCCGCCCGCCGAAAGACTCCACCGCCGCTTTGCCGGCCGCAAATCCAAATCCGCGTACCCCGCTCCGCGATTGCGCCCATGCACGCCGAGATTGCTGCTCTCGATCCCGTCGCCGTCCTCTTCGATCCCCAGCAGCAGCGCCGCACCCGCCGGCAGTTTCTCCGTCCGCCGCAGCGAAGCCTGCCAGGCACCGTCCCGATGATTGTTTTCGTAGTACGAGGGGGCGTCGCGATAGAGCACGAACTCGTCGGTGTGCCGCCGATAGGCGAAGGCCGCCACGGTCTTTTCGCCCAACTCCTGCCGCACCCCGGCAAACCAGCCCTTGGTCCGCTCCCACGAGGGATAATCGCCGTAAAACTTATTGGCGCCGAAGCCCCGGTCGCTCGCCGCCAGCAGCAAATCGCTCGCGCCCAGCCGCGACCCCAACCAACTCTCCGCCGCAATATTCTCGTTGCGATAGTCGCGGTCGCTCATGAAGCCCGTCGAAAAATTTCGCTCCGCCGCTGCCCGTCCGCTCCAGCGCCGGCGCACAGTCTCCGCCGTCAGCGACTCTTCATTCGACTCGAAGCTGCCGCCGCCCACGCGCAAATAGAGAGAATCGCTCGACGGCGCGGCCGTCAAAAAATCCACCACGCCACCCAACGCATCCGCGCCATGCAGCGTTGAACCCGCGCCGGCCAGCGTCTGAATCGAATCGATCGCCTCCATCGGCACGGGCAGATCGAACGTGTGATGCGCCGTCTGCGCATCGTCAATGCGAAAGCCGTCGAGCAAAACCAGCGTCTGCCCAAAGCTGCCGCCGCGCATCGTCACATCCGCCTGCCCGCCGCCCGCACCCCGCTCCTCGATAAAAACCGACGCATCCTGCCGCAAAAAATCCTGCGGCGACTCGGCTGCCAACGCCGCCGCCTTCACCGGCAGCGCCTCCACAGCGCGCTCTGACTCAGCCAGCGGCACCGGCCTCGCCGCCCCCAGCACCACCAGCGTTTCCGTCTGCCCCTTCATCGGTTCGCTCGGCGTCGCCGCATTCTGCGCCAACGCCGCCGCCGCAAAAACCATCCCCGCCCAACACACTGCTTGCGAATACACTCGCGTTTTGAAGGGTACGGGCTTTAGCCCGTACATTAAACCGCACAAGATGTGTGCGGCCTTTAGGCCCTGAGGGACGGCTTTAGCCCCTAAACAGTTTTGAAAAATAATAGAAAAATTCATCGGAACTCCGAAGATAGAATGCCGTACTCTTCGGTTTCCGCACGCCTAATTTTGTATTGTCTTGAATAGTTGAAGTGCTAAACTACTTTGGATTCACCATGCGCATCGATGCTTTTCTTCACCAAAGCCCCATGTTCGCCGTTAACCGCGCGGCGCGCCGCTTCGACGCTTTAGCCGCCCGCGCCCTGGCCACCGACCGACTCGGTTTCCTTGAAGCGCTCGTGCTGGCCGCGCTCTTTTTCGAGTCGCCACGCCGCGTCAAACCCTCGCAGTTGGCCGATACCTTCTCCACCACCCGCGGCAACCTCAGCCACTGTCTCTCTTCGCTTGAGGCCAAGGGCCTGGTCGAGCGCAAAATCGATCCCGACGACGCCCGAGCCTTTCGCTTAGCGCTCAAACCCGCCGGCCGACGCGCGGCCATGCGCTCAATCGCCGCTCTCGACCGCCTGCAATCGGGCTTCGAGCGTGAAATCGGTAAAGCCGCTCTGGCCGAGATGCTCGACTCGCTCCGTCAGCTAGAAGCCCGCGCCGATGCGCGGTAAAGCCACGCAGATTTTTACGCCCATTCGCTTCGCCACGCAGCGACTTGGCCGCAATTGCATAAACAGCAGCTAATCTCAACGCAAAATAGAAAGCGGCCAAGCTGCTTTGCCTATGCTCACCGAGCTATAATTCGCTCTGTCTACCCGTACTAGTCCTCAACTTACATTTCTCCTCCAGAAAGAAGAAAGGCATGTGTTTTATGCGAATGATGCGTCTTATGAAACTTGCAGCGGTACTGCTGGCAATCGCGATTCCGCTCAGTTCTCAAACCTTGCCTAAAGGCGTTGAGAAAGTGCGTTCGATCGAGGGCATCGATGAATTCTCCTTTCCCAACGGCCTGCACGCGCTGCTGATTCCCGACGCCTCCAAGCCGAAGATCACCGTCAGCGTGGTTTACAAAGTCGGCTCACGCAACGAGGGGCCCGGCGAAACCGGCATGGCCCATCTGCTCGAACACATGCTCTTCAAGAGCGCGACCGACGGCCGTGAAATCTTCAAGGAACTCACCGATAAGGCCGCGGGCGCCTTTAACGGAACAACTAGCTACGATCAGACGATGTACTACGAGACCTTTCCGGCCTCGAACGACACGCTGAAGTGGGCGCTGCAGTTGGAAACCGACCGCATGGTGAATATGACCATGAAAGGCCAGGATCTAGTTACCGAAATGCCCGTCGTGCGCAATGAAATGGAATCCGGCGAAAACTATCCCTCATCCGTACTGCAAAAGCGCGTCATGGCCGCCGCCTACAACTTCCATAGCTACGGCAAAACGGTCATCGGCAACCGCACCGATGTGGAGCGCGTGCCCATCGCCAATCTTGCGGTTTTCTATCACAAGTATTACCAGCCCGATAATGCGATGCTGATCATCGCCGGCAACTTTGACGAAACCAGCACACTGGCGCTGGCCGACGGTACGCTGGGCGCGCTGCCCAAGCCGGAGCGCACGCTCTCGCAGCCTTACACCGAAGAACCCACCCAGGAAGGCGAACGCTTCGTCAAGCTCGAACGCATAGGCGACGAGCAGGACATTCTCGTCGCCTATCACATTCCCGCTTCGCTAAGTCCTGACGCAGCGCCCCTGCAGGTGCTCGCGCAAGTTCTCGGCGCGCCGCAAACAGGCCGCCTTTATAAAGCGCTGGTCGATCAAAAAATCGCCGTGCAGTGCTTCATGGCGGCGCAGTCGATGCACGATCCGGGCGTAATCAATGTTTTCGTCATGCAAAAACCCGGCCAGGATGTCGATCTGGCGCGCACGGAAATGCTGAAGGTCATCGAAGACGTCAAGAGCAACCCGCCCGCCCAGGAAGAAGTGGATCGCGCCAAAGCACGCCTGACAAAAAACATTGAACTGACCATGGCGGACACGCAGATGCTGGCCATGAATCTGGCCATGGCGACCGGTTCCGGCGACTGGCGCATTTTTCTGCTGCGGCGCGACGAAATCGCCAAGGTAACGCCCGCCGACGTTGAGCGCGTGGCGGAAAAATATCTGCAACCATCGAACCGCACCTTAGGCGAATTTGTTCCCACCAAAAATCCTCAGCGCGCGGAAATTTCGCCCGCTCCGTCGGCCGAAGAACGCTTCAAAAACTTTACCGGAGCCGCAGCGCAACAGGCGTNNGAAGCCTTTGACCCCACGCCCAAAAACATTGAAGCGCGCGTCAAACGCGTCAAGCTCGCCAACGGAATCACCTTGGTGCTCTTTCCCAAGAAAACCCGCGGCGGTGTTGCCTCCGTCACCCTTGATATTCCTTTTGGCAATGAGAAAGCTCTCTTCGGCAAATCCGCGACGGCCGACCTTACCGGCGAAATGCTCATGCGCGGCACGCTGAAAAAGAATCGCCAGCAGATTCAGGATGAGACCGATCGGCTGAAGGCGCAAATAGGCGTCTCGGGCGGCGCCACGGGGTGCTCTGCTTCGGTGCGCACCACCGAGGCAAACCTCCCCGACTCGCTTCGTCTGGTGCGCGAAATCTTGCGTGAACCATCCTTCCCCGAAGCGGAGTTTGCCCAACTTAAGCAGCAGAACCTGGCGGATATCGAACGCGGCAAAAGCGATCCTACCCAACTGGCCTCCACTGAGATGGACCGCCGCATGAATCCGCAGTATCCGCGCGGGCACGTGCATTATGCGGCTACGCTCGACGAACAGATCGAAGATCTGAACAAGGTCACCATCGACGACGTGCGCGCCTTCTACAAACAGTTCTATGGCGCCTCCGCCGGCGAAATTGTCATCAGCGGACAATTCGATCCGGTGCAGATTNNTGCTGAGGCGGATGGCGCAGGAGAGCGGCATCGAAACGCCGACGGCCGAGGACCTGGCGCGCTTCGACCGCAAGCGCAAGGGCAAGACGCTGTCGAACGCCGACTGGAAGAGCGCGACCCGCTATGAGCGCGTACCCGACACCTACGCAAAGATCGCTCCGACCAACGAAAAAATCGAGACCCCCGACAAACAAAACTCGCTGATCTTGGCCTCCACCGCTTTTCAATTGAACGACGAATCGCCGGATTGGGCCGCACTGACGATTGCCAACATGATCTTCGGCGGCACCACAAATTCCCATCTCTTCCTGCGCATCCGCGTCAAAGACGGTCTGAGCTACAGCGCCGGAAGCTATGTCAGCATACCGACCAAAGACGATTCGGCCTCGTTTGGGGCTTACGCCATCGCCGCGCCGCAAAACACGCCCAAGGTGGAAGCCGACTTTAAAGAGGAACTGAACAAAGTTATCAAAGACGGCTTCACTCAAGATGAACTGGACAAAGCGAAAAGAACCTGGCTGGACGAGCAAGCTGTTCGTCGGGCCGATGAGGCCAACATCGGCCGACAGTTGCAGAGCTTGCAGCGTTGGGATCGCACCATGGAGTGGCAAGCCAAACTTGAGGCGCTTGTCTCCGCACTAACACTCGATCAGATTAATGCTGCATTCCGTAAATACCTGAACGAGTCGGAGCTCGTCATCGTTAAGGGCGGCGACTTCAAAAAAGTCGGCGTCTATCAATAAACTTCGCGACACTCTAAAAAGAGAAAGCTCCTGCATGCAGGAGCTTTCTCTTTTTTCACGGGAACTTTTCTTTGCCCCCGCCGCAAATCCTCCCCGCTATCAATCCGACGGAAAACGCAATTTCGCGCGGAAGTCTACGGCTCGTCGTTGTAGATAGCGACAGTAACCTGGCCGCCTTCCTTCAAGCGGGCACGGAACATGCCCGACGTATTGAAGCTCCACACCGAATTGCCGTCGGGCGTCATGGCAATCACGCCGCCCTCGCCGTGCAACTGCTCCAATTCTTTGTGGATAACGGTATCGGCCGCCTGCTGCAAGGGCATTCCCTTGTACTGCACCAAACTGCAAATTTCGCGCGCGATCGTCAGGCGCATAAAGTATTCGCCAACACCGGTGGCCGAAACAGCGCACGATTCATTGGAGGCATAAGTACCCGCGCCGATGATAGGCGAATCGCCCACGCGGCCGGGCATTTTGCCCTGCGATCCACCCGTCGAGGTACCGGCGGCGAGATTTCCCTTGCGGTCCAGCGCCACCACGCCCACCGTGCCGTAGTGGCGCTGGCCGGGCATCCAAAGCATCGTCGATGAGCTGATTCGTTTATCGTCGGCCTGATCCTGCGCGGGAGGCGCGCCAGCCGGACGAGGCGGAATCGGCTTTCCTTCCCGCTTCAGTTGTTCGACCAACGCATTCCATTTCCCCTGGTTGAAAAAGTAACTGGGCTCAACCTCTTCGCCGCCGATCTGGTGCAGGAACTTGTCGGCGCCGGGGCCAACGATCAACACGTGCGGAGTGCGCTCCATGACGGCACGAGCGAGCGTGATCGGATGCGGCGAACGCGTGACGGCGGCAACCGAACCGGCCTTCAGCGTCGCGCCGTCCATAATGGCGGCATCGAGTTCAACTTTTCCTTCGGCGTTAAAAACGGCCCACTTTCCGGCGTCGAAACTCGGCGAACCGCCTTCCATTACGCGAATGGCCGCCTCGACCGCATCAACCGAACTGCCGCCCCGATCGAGCACCTTGGCTCCGGTCTCGATGGCCTTCTTGAGCGTGGCGCGAGTCGCAGTGTCGCTTTGGGGGTTGCTGGTGGCGCGTGAAATGTCGCCGGCTCCGGCGTGAATTTCGATCGACCACGGGTGCCTCTGCTGCGCGCCAGCCGAAGAAGCCAATGTAAGAAACAAGAGACCGCCCGCGAGAGCAATAAAATTCTTTTTCACTGCGATGAACTCCTTAAGATAATCCCTGGCTGGATCGTGCGCGGCTCGGCCGTAGCCCGCCTGATTTTTATGCCAGCGGCAGTGTTAGTTTAGCGCGGGCCACAGTTTCAGCGCACAACCACGCGGCTTTGAGCGGTTAAGCATCCGCATAAGCCAAGGCCGAGATTCATCTTCTCGGCCTCGTCATTTTTTGCTATTGGAATGGTGACTCAAACGCGAATTGAATCTTTATTCACTCTCGGCAAAACTAAGCGCGAACGCTTTCTGGTTTCTGCCGCTGGGCAAGAAATCTGCGGCCGAGCCATCGTCTGACCGGCTCGTCATACAACTTCAAGCACAAATAGGCCAGCGCGATCGCGACGGCCAGCAACACCGCGCCCGCAATCGCGCCTTGCAGCGGAGGGATCTTCTCGCGCGTAACCCACGCGGTATAGATATAGATCAAAGGATAGTGCGTTATATACAACGGATAGGAAATTTCTCCGAAGAGTTTACAAACCCTACTCTGCATCTTTCCTTCAATACTGCCGCCGGCGCCCATAGCCACGATGAGGGGAAACACAAGAATGATGGCCAGCGAATCGTACATTCCATTCCACCATAAATGCTGGCTTCCCCCTACTCTCGGCATACATAAAACAGCGGCGACCAACACGCTGCAAATCATGAACGCGCCCCGCACGTGAATTCGCTTGCCGATGCGCATTAACAAAATGCCGGCCAAAAAGGGAAACAGCAGGCGCGTAAATCCAACGTGAAGCTGCGCCGGAGTGACGCTCCAGCCGCCGATCACGTCTCCATGGGGACTCGTTATTCCCAGATGAATCAGAAGCGCCGCCGCCAAAAGCACCACCACGCCCAGCGCCTTGTTCGATAGCCGGCGAATCACAAACGCGTAAAGGATGTTTCCCACATATTCAAAAAACAGCGACCATGCCGGTCCGTCGAGCGGATGCATCTCCTGCCAACCGCGAATGTCCATCGCAGGCGTCAGAGGAATCAGCGTGCACCCCACCAACATAACCAGCAGCACCCGCCATACGGGAGTTGCCGCAATCGTGGGAAAGGCCGGACCGGTTTGAAAATAAAAAAGCGCCGCGCCGACCACGCTGCCCATAATCACCATCGGATGCAAGCGAATCAGCCGCCGCTTGAAAAAATTTCCATAGCTCATCCGCCCCCAGCGATCGTCGTATGCATAGGCAATCACGAATCCTGAAAGTAGAAAAAAGAAATCAACCGCCAAATAGCCATGATTCAAAATCTGTTTGGTGTGATCGCCATTCGAATAGGTTTCAAAAAGATGAAAGATCACAACCAGCATCGCAGCCACGCCGCGCAAGCCGTCAAGAATTTGATAGTGGCTCTTCGTTTGAAGAACGCTGGAAATATCGGCCATAAACAGAAATCACCATCCCGCGGTAATGTGCACGGAAATTATTGTGCCAGTGGGACTGAGAGGCGGGACAAAAGTAGCAGAGCCCGAAAAGCAGTACCTGCTTTATCATAAATCTCCGGCGATTTTGCTTCCATGAAAAACTCGCCGGAGCTGATGCAATCAGCTCCGGCGATCGAATTGCAGTGCGTGTTTTATTGGCGGAAATCGAAATGCGCCTCCGTCAAAATAAATTTACTGATTGGTCGCCGCGCCATCGGCAGGCAGTCCCAGCGTTTCTGGCGACGGCAGAGGGCGATGCAGCTCGAAGTCATCGGCGGTTTCGCGAAGGCGCTCGCCGCGCAGCTGCCACTGTTGAATGCGCAGGTCGTAGCGCACCGTCACGTTCTCCAGCCAGTAGGGCGTGTTCTCGCTGAGCCACACTTTAGTGTAGGCGGACTTGGTGGCCGAGTATCCGTCGCGAAGATCCTGGCAGCGGCCGAACATGCTGCTGATCTCATCGAGCATGTTGCGCAGTTGCGAGCGGTCCTTTTCGTCTTTTTGATGCGCGTAGACGTAAGCGTAGTCGTGGACAATCTGCTGCGCCAGCTCGAATTTCATGCCGATGAAATCGATGCGCCGCGCGCCCATTTCCATGGCGCGCAAAGCGTCGGACTCGCGCAGCGACGGATCGTCGCGCCGGGCTTTCAAAATCAGCTCGATCGCCTCCTCGGCGTCTTTGCGCATTTCAGCAGCCACCGGCAGCACCTTGGCGGAAACGATCTGCCCTTCCTTGCTCCAAGGATCCATCCAGAAAAGCGTGTCGCTGCTATAGTCGGTTTGCGAACGGCCGAGCGCAGACATGGCGTCGATCAGCTTCTTCTCCGCGGCGTCGATGCGACCACCCGCATCGCCATGGAAAACGCGTCCGTAGCCGGCCTGATAATCCGCAATCGAGCTTTCACCCGGCTGCCAAGCGGCGACGGCGCCAAACAGCGCTCCGTACCAGTCAAGATTGAATAGCCCTTCGCCATCGTCGTTCCAAATGGTCGTTAGCGCGCCGGTCGATCCCATCTTCTGTCCGTCACGAATAAAGCCGCGGATGTTGGCAAAGGCACTGCGCGCCGACGGAGAAACCTCATTCCAGTTGCCATCGCCGGGCGCCACCCAGGTCTCGATCCCTTGTTTGGCGAAGGGTTCGAGCATCTTTTCAAAGCCTTCGGAATCCCAGTAATTCCACGGAATGGCGATCATGTCTTTGGGTAAACGCGCCACCGCCGCCGGATCGCTGCCGCCGATGTCTCCCCAAAAGAGCAACCGCCGGTTAAGCGGCTTCAGCGTGTCGTGAATCTGCGTCAGAAAATCGACATAGACCGGACCGTAGCCTTTTTCCGCAATCGCCGGGCGCGTGCGTCCCTGCCCCAGATCGAAGGTTTCGTCGGCGCCAATGTGCAAAAACGGCGAAGGAAATTCGGCGGCGATCTGCGTGAACCAATCCTTGATGAGCGGCAGAGTTCCAGCCTGGCCGGGCGCCAGCACGTGGCCATTGGGCGTTTCGACCACATCCTGATAAATGTCGTACTTCAAAATGTGATGCAGATGACCGATGGCCTCCTGCTCGGGCACGATCGTGACGTGGTACTGGCGCGCGTATGCAACCAATTCGCGCACCATCTCCGGCGTCAGCGTTCCGCCCTCCGGCGCCGTCAGCGGATGGTCGGCAAACAGCAGCACATGCTCCATATAAGGCGAATAGATGTTGGTCTTGAAGCCGGCGAAAATTCGGATCTGATGCTTGAGAAACTCCATCGTCGGAAAGGGTCCGCGCGAAAGATCGTCGTCGATGCCGCGATACTTCATCGCCGGCCAATCGCGCACGGTTCCCACGGGCAGAGTAGCCTTCTCTTTGCCGACGGGCAAAAGTTGGCGCAGCGTCTGCACGCCGTAGAAAACACCCGCCGAGGAATCCGCGATGACGGCGGCGCGCTTCGGGCCGACGATCAGCGCATAACCTTCCGCGCTCATTTCCGCGCTCAGCGCCAGATGATTCTGCGCCAGCAACGGCTTTGCCTCCGCGCTATTGCCGCGCAGCAAAACGATGCGATAGGCATCCTTTACGCCTACGTCGATTCCCACTGCGCGCGCCGCCTCTTCCAGATCGCGCGCGGCGAACTTGTCCTCAGCGTCGCCGCCAGGAACTTCAATCGCGATGCGCGCGACAGAGGCCGTCTCGCCTGACCACTGCGCCTCGCGCGGCGCCGGCAGCAACGTTGGCTTTTGCGCCCAAGCCTGCAGCGCAAAAAGCATGAACAAGGCAACGAGCATCGCATCCATACAAAGAATTACTCTTTTAAAAAGGTGAATAGTCATAGTCCCTCATTGCAATCGTTTTCGTAATCGATTTCGTTTGATATGGCCGTATTAGAGAGAATAACCGATTCGATTCTCTCGAATGCGGCAAACAGATTGACCGCCCTTGCCGCCGTTACTCCGGCAGATCGACCGCCGCGCCAACAATGCGAAAAACCGTACCCTCCGCTTTCGGATTCCGCGGCTGCGCGCCGCCCACATACACGCGATAAAGGCCGGGCCGCACGGCGCGTTTGCCCTGCCCGTCGACCAGACTCAGTTGTCGCGGCGAAAGCGGGAACTCAACCGCGCGCGATTCGCCCGCCTTCAAATGAACCCGCTGCACGCCTTGTAAAGTCAGGCGCGGCGCGCCGTCAGTCTGCGGCGGAATCAGATAAAGTTCGGCCACCTCGTCGGCCTCGCGATCGCCGACATTGCGCAATTCGGTCTGAACGCGTAGTGGAGAACCGGCGCGCAATTCCGCAACTTCAGGCCGCGCGACAGAGTACGCAAAGCGGCTATACCCGAGTCCAAAACCAAAGCGGTACTCAACCGGCGTGCGCGCATCGATATAGCGATAGCCGCGATGCGCCATCGAATAATCAGTAAAGGGCGGCAAATCGCCGGCCGAGCGATAAACAGTAACAGGCAACCGGCCCGAAGGCGAGACCGCGCCGGTTAGCAAATGCGCCAACGCCGCGCCGCCTTCCTCGCCTGGATACCAAAGTTCAAGCAGCGCCAGCGGTTGATGCATCGCTGCCGTTAGATCAGCGGTCGCCACCGGACTGCCAGAGGTGAGGCCAATGATCATCGGCTTGCGCAATGCGGCCAATGACTGCAACAAATCGCGCTGCGTTTCCGGCAATCTCAAATCATCGCGGTCGCCGCCGGTAAAGCCAGGAATCTTGATCGACAGCGCTTCGCCCTCCAGATCGGGCGAAATGCCAACCAGCGCCAGAATCACGTCGGCCTTGCGCGCGGTCTCCAATGCTTCGGCGCGCTGCGCCTCGGCAGGCGCCTCCCACTCCAGATGAATCCCTTGATCCTCGCCGCTGTGCAGCAATTCCAAGCGCAGATCATGCGCCGTGGCCGCCTTCCAATCCAGAGTGACGCTGTCGGCGGTCTTGCGCGCACCATCGTCGTCGAGCATAAGGTTGCCGTCGATCCAAAGCCGATAACCGTCGTGCCCCTTGCAGTCGAAGCAGCGGTCGACAATCACGCGCAATCGATAGCTCCCGGTCGCCGGCGGTTGCAACTTTCCCGTCCAGCGAATCGAATACAGCTCGCCGTCGCTAACGGCCCAGGCTGCGCTCTGTTGCGCAACGGGCGAAACGCGGTCGAAATCGAAATCGATGCGCGCGTCTTTGCGCGTCAGCGCCGGCTCGCCGCTCAGTGCGGCGTTGCGGAAGTAATCGCCCTGCAACCCGCCGCCAACAAAAGCCGTGGGCGGCACGGGAACCGTCGCTCCCGGCGCAAGATTCGCACCCTGCGCATAAATCAGACGCGCCTCCGGCGGCAGCGCGCGGCGCAGGCCATCGTAAAGGCTCTCGGCGTCATAGGCTGTCCCATGATAGTTGGCCTCGACAACGGAAAGCAGTTGCGCGCTGGGGCCGATCACGGCGATGGTTTTGCCTCGCGGATCGAGCGGCAACAGCGGCGCGCCGGAGCCAGTGCGGTCGTTGCGCAGCAGCACTATCGACTCTTCGGCGGCGCGCAGCGCCAGCGCGCGATGTGCCGGCGTATCAATCTCGGTCGCTGGAATTTGTGCATACGGCGAACATGCGGCCGGCTGCAGCATACCCAGCCGCATACGGGCCAGCAAAAGGCGATGCAGCGCGCGATTGATCTCTTTCTCTTCGATCAATCCCTGGAGCAGAGCGCCTTCCAAATGCCGATAGGTCGAACCGCAATCGAGATCGACGCCAGCGCGCAGTGAAGCCGCCGCTCCATGTTCGTTGTCGGCGGTGTAGTGCAAGTAGTCGGTCACTTCGCCAACGGCGTCGCAATCGGAAACGACATAGCCGCGAAAGCTCCACAGTCCGCGCATTCTTTCATCGAGCAGCGACGGGTTGGCGCAGGCCGGCACGCCGTTGATCGCGTTATACGAGCACATCACGGCGGCCGCGCCTTCCTCGCCGGTCTCGCGACGAAAGGCCGCCAGATACGTGTCGTTCAAATCGTGTTCGCTGACCACCGAGTTGAAGCCATCGCGAATCGACTCCGGGCCGCTATGCGCGGCAAAGTGCTTGGGCGTGGCGTCGGCGCGCAGATAAAATTGCCCGACCTCGCCCTGCAGTCCGCCAATAAAACCAGCCGCCAGCGTTCCGGTCAAAAAAGGATCTTCGCCGTAAGTCTCCTGCCCGCGCCCCCAACGCGGATCGCGAAAGATGTTGATGTTGGGCGACCAGATGGTGAGCCCGGCGTAGCGCGACGAATCACCCTCGATGTGCGCATTGAATTTGGCGCGCGCCTCGGTGGAAACCACCTCGCCCACCTGCCGCATCAGCTCCGGATCGGCGGTTGCGGCCAGACCGATGGCTTGCGGAAAAACCGTTGCATAGCCGTTGCGCGCAATTCCGTGCAGCCCCTCGTTCCACCAGTTGTAGACCGGAATGCCCAGCCGCGGAATCGCCGGTGCGCGATCCTGCAGCTGTGCGATGCGTTCTTCGGGCGTCATCCGCGCAATCAGCGCATCGATGCGTGCGTTTAACGCTTCGGCGGTGAGAGTGCCAGCGCAGGCCGGCTCTTGCGCCCGCGCGCGCTGAACTAAAATCGCTAAGCCCGCCAATTGAGCAACCAGGCACGACAAAATCGCTGCGCCGGCAAAGCGGAAACAAAACATAAAATAAGCCTCCATGAAGATAAGGGGGTGATAACAAGCGCAAAACCGCGGGACATTGGCGGCGCTAAACGCGCAAGATCTTAATTCCCTGCTCGACAAAAGGCTTGAGCACTTGCGCTGAAGTCCCGATGTCGGTAATCGGCAAATGAAGCTTGCTAATCGGGCAAATCAAAGCGAAGTTGACTTTGCTCAACTTGCTTGAATCGGTCACGACAACCACCTGTTTGGAGTGCTCATGCATTTTGCGATAGAGCCGCGCCACGGCGCTCTCCAGCGTCGTGGCTCCACGATTGGCGTCTAACCCGGTCCCGCTCATAATAGGCGATCCATATAGATATCTTCCATGAAATGAGATACCCCGCCGCAAGCGGCAAAGAATTGGTCCTGGAAGAAATTAAAAAACATAACATGAGCTAAATTGTAGTTGACGTACCACTCGCAAAATACTTCATTCGACAACGACTCAGAACGTAAATCGAGAGCCGAATTGGAATTGACGAGGGCTATTGATCGTTGAGGTGATTTTACCGAAGGTCGCGGCTTGGGATGCCGAACTATTAACTTGAGTGATGGTGGGAACCGACGGCGCGCCAAGTTGCGCATGGTTAGCAATGTTATAGGACGAAATCTCGAAGCGAAGTTCTTTCTCTTTCCTTAAAGCTAGAATTTTATATAGAGAAATGTCGAGATCTCGCGCACCCATCGTGCGCACATGGTCGAGATAAGCCGGAGCTGTACCCGCCACGAACAACGACGAAGGAACTGAGAAGCAAGAGGAGTCGAACCACTTGCTGGCAGTGTGCGGCGCATGCTTGCCTGGATCGCAATTTAGATTTGCCCTTTGATTCAAGTAAGCAGGCGAAACGCCAGAGGTTGGCGAAGCAATGGGTACGCCAGTGCTCAGGTAAAGGATGGCATTAGCCGTCCAGCCGCCAGCAAACTTATCTCCCACGCCGTTCAGGTTGACGGCGCGGCCGTGGCCAATCGGCAAATCGTACGAAACATGCCCCGTAAACTGATACTTCACATCCTGTGGGCTAATCGAATGCTCAAGGCTAAGATTTCTCCAGTCCTGAGGCGCACCTGCGTGCGAACCGACAAACGCCAATGGAGGATTGCCATCATCAGTCATCAGCTTGGCCCAAGTAAAGCTGGCCAGAGCCGTGAAGTGTTCGGTAAGTCGCTTTTGTACTTTGGTCTGAAGCGAATGGTACTCGGAGTCGCCCGCCGGATAACCATGTACGACGACGCCGTTACCTGAACCGTAACTGCCGTTGCCAAATTGCGGAAACGCCTGCAGGGAGACCCACAGTGGAACAGTTGAAGCGCCGTAGTTGGCGTTGGTTGAGGGTTGGATATTTGCCCATTTATTGGTCACCGTTTGGCAGGAAGCATTTGAACTATCGACGCAAAGTGCTGCGCCGTATTTTTGAATGGTGCCCAGGTCGAGCACGTTAAAGTCAACGAGACCGAGAGGAATAAATAAGCCGCGGCTACCGACATAGCCAGCACTAAGAACAATCTGGTGTGGCAGCTCATATTCCACGCCAATGTTATAGTTATACGTCAGCGGTGTACGCTGCGAGTGAAGCATGGTATTTAGGGTTGTGCCTAAGTTGTTTGCCAACCCGCTCGGCGAACTGAGCTGTTGATTAACACCGTTGGGAAAAGGATTGCTCAGTGAATAATCGCCAGTTATACTGGCCGTCGCCGTGCCCGCTCCATTTACACAGGTCGGTGTGCCATAGTAAGTGGTGTTGCCGTAGGAGTTATAACAGGTGGCATTCCAATATGTGTTTACCGAGAAGCCATCGCTATTCATAGTGGCACTGGCTACCATATGCGTGCTGGGACCGTAGTAGAAGCCGCCGCCGGCGCGAACCACCATGCGGTTAACCGGCTGCCAGGAAACGCCAAGACGAGGGCTAAAATCTTTCATGTTAGTCGTAAATGGCGTACGGTTGTTGTTGTTGGCGTAGGATTCTGCTCCAGTGTAGTCAACGCCGCCTGAGGTAGCCGACGCTGTTGGATCGAAATACTCCAGGCGGTTATGCCGCTCATTGCGTCCGCCAAAGATGTCCCAGCGTAAGCCAGCGGTAATGGTTAGCTTTGTGTTCGGCCGGTAGGTATCCTCAACAAAGGCTGCATAGTATGGACTCGTCTCGGCCGCAAACAAATCTTTCGAGAAGCTGGCATAATCATTTGATTCCGTGCCAGGTGTTGATCCCATACCGATAAGTGCCGAAGCAAAATCGCTGCCGCCGAGTTGAGAGGCAACGCTCTGATCTGTCGCCGAAATGTCGAAAGCATATGCGCCGGATGGCGATCCGGGTTGGCCGACGTTAAGAAATCGCTTCATGTATTCAAAACCGGTAGAGATCTCCTGCTTGCCCCACATTTTGGTCATTGTGGCATTCGCATCGCTATTTTCGCTGGCATACCGAAAAGTATTGTCATTTGCCGTACCGCCGACGCCGCCACCCGCATCGTCAAACAACATGAAAGGTAGCAATTTATACGTTTCCTGCGCCGCCAAGGACGAGGGGAATCCCAGTGAAGTGATATCGTAGCCCACCTGCCCAGGATCGCCACCCTGATTCTCAAAATGGCGAGTGAAAGAGTAGCGCAGTTGCAAAACCGCGGAAGATTTCAGTGTTAGATCGTCAGCGAGTAGGATATTGCGCCCATTAGTGATGTTCTGGGCATAATTTAGATCCCACATATTGCCAAAGGCATTGAAACCAGACGTAAAGAGGCGATCAAAAGAAAAGCGCCCGAAGATGTGTTGTTTCTCGCTCTGCGTCCAATCCATGCGAGCGTCAAAGCGATGCGCAGTAGTGGGGTCGAGACCTGGTAAGTAAAAGTTGTCTAACGTTCCATCGGTTGCCGAGTCACAATTCGAGCCCACGTTGCACTTGGGCATCTCCGCAAGAAACTTTTTTGCGATTGGATTGGGATTGATGATCTTGTTACCGGGAAAAGCTTGACGCGTACCGTCCGCGTTGTTTGCTAGCAGCGGATCGTAGATGGTAAAGCTGTCGCTGGAGAAGTCTCCGGAACGCTCAGCAGTGGTTGGCACGGTAAAGGTATTTGAGCCATCGTACTGCTGCTGCTGCGTGGCCTCGTAATCGGCGAAAAAGAAGAGTTTGTTGTGCAGAATCGGGCCACCGATGGCACCGCCCTCTTGATAGCGATGAAACGATGGCGGAGTGTTGGCTGTTCCACCACTAACTTGGCTCTTCTTGTTGAAGTATTCGTTGGCCGCCAAAACATCCGGGCGAAAAATTCCGAAAGCATCACCATGGAATTGGTTTGTACCGCTCTTGCTGACCAGGCTAATGACACCAGCGCCACCACTCTGATAAGAGGCCGACGTGTTCTGGGTTTCTACGCGCGTTTCTTGTACGCCGTCTTCCGGAAGATCAAGCGCAGGGATGATTGCGCCGACGTTGTTTTCGGCAACACCCAGTGGACTGCCATCCACCATATAGTAAACCGACCCCACAATGGCACCGTTGATAGTGTAGGAAGAAACATCCACACCGGGACGGCCGCTAGAAATGTTTTGGATCGCGTAAGAGCTCGATGAATTGGGCGCGCCGTTGGCAGGAGTAACGCCAGCGCTAAGTTGAACCAGATCGAATACGTTGCGGGTCAGCAGAGGAACGCGATTAATTGTTTCGGCAGCGATGAGCTGGCCTACGGTGGAATTGGTGGATTCAACTAAGTCTACTGAGCTATTTACGTTGACCACCTCGGTCGCCGCTCCCACAGGTAGCGCAATGTTGACGGCAGTAACTTGATCGACGGTGACGGAAACATTGTTCCGGGCGATTGACTCGAAGCCTTTTTGGTTCGCAGTAACCGTGTATTGCCCAGGATTAAGGGAGATAAAGCTGTAGAGACCGGCGGCCGTAGTTACCGCGTGCTGAGTAAATCCAGTGGCGCGATTGCTCAAGGTCACGGTGACTCCAGGAATAATTGCCCCGGTAGAATCGGTAATTGTGCCATTGATCGCGCCACGGCCTGCTTGAGCAGGCACCGATAGAGCCGTGCATAAGGCGAGAATGCAACAAATAAGCGCGCGAATAGCTAACGAAGGGGGATAAAACCGAATGGGGATACACCGGATGCTACACATTTGTTACCTCCAAATAAATCATCTTGCCGTTGTCAATATAAATTGCACATTGTCCAAAAATACGCTTGTATTTTCTGCTTTTTTCTTTAGTTGAGCATTTTACGGCAAAACGCTCACACTGGCAATGTTTTTAAAATAAAGATTTTATGTTGATATTTTTCTTTGCTTTAGATCAAGAGACAATTACAAAATAATGGGCATCGCTGCAATTTATTTATTCAAACGCATAAGACATCAAGACCCGAATTGTGGAGTCGTTTAGTATTCGCTTTTGATAGACCGGTATCAGTAATAATTAAATCAATCTTTTTAATTGAACATATAAAGGCTTTACTTACGTTGCCTATTTTGCTTGAGTCCGCTACAACCACTACTTGACGAGAGTGCTCGACCATTTTACGAAAAAGAACAGCTTCTTCTTCTTCAAGTGTAGTAATTCCGCCTTTAATGTCCAGACCTACAACACTTAAAAAAAGCCTGTCAAGATGAATATCATCGATAAAGTCTAATGCCGCTGGACCAATTAAAGAAAAAGTCCAAGTCCATTTCAACATGCCGCCAGTAAGATAAGTGCAAATATTAGCCTGATTGCTTAATTCCATGCCAATATTCATTGCATTAGTCACAATCTTTAGATTTTTACGATAGCGCAAGGCGCGCTCAACGGCTGTAGTTGTAGTACCTGCCGTTAAGCCAATCACTTCATTTTCCTGCACTAAATCGGCGGCAGCTAGTCCAATACGTCGCTTTTCGTTTTCAAAGCGATTTTTGCGCATCTGAAATGAGCTATCGTAGCGGAAAGGCTCGTACATCAACGGCCCCACTAACTCGGCACCTCCATGCGTACGATGAATTAAGCCGAGTAATTCAAGACGAGACAAATCTCGACGAATGCTAGGGCCAGATGAGCCAACTGCCGCCAAAATGTCTTTGTTGCTTGCCGATCCCCTACGCAAAAGCAAGCGCATGATTTGTTCTGAGCGAAAGTTTAAATCAGAAGCCATATTTTTAATATAATGAACTACCCCGCCGCAAGCGCAGCGGGGAATTAGTCCCGAAGAGATTTAAGCCCGCAGGAGAATTTTTCATCGCGTTTGTGTTTCGCTCCTTCCCGCCGCGCTACGCTTTCCTGGCCGCGCCCGCGCCGTCCGGAACTTCATTGCGGAACATGGCGATCGCTTCAATCTCGATCAGCAGTTCAGGCCGGCATAGCGTCGCCTGAATTCCCGTCGAGGCCGGCAGCGGATCCAACCCCTGCTCTTTATAAAACGCCGTCCTTTCTTCATTAAAAGCATCATAGTCACGCTCAATATCGCGCAGATAGCAACTGGTGCGCACCACATCGTGCCAGCTCGCGCCCTCGCTCGCCAGCAATCCGGCAATATTCTCGAGCGTGCGCCGCATCTGGGCGCGAAAGTCGCCAACGTGTACGCTCACACCCTGTTCGTCGATGCTGGCCGTGCCTGAGATAAGCAAAATAACCAAGCCGTTTAAATCGATTCTCATCCCGCGCGAAAATGCACTCGGCTTGGCGTAGGCATATGCCTCGTTAAGAACACCCAGATTGGTCATCGCGCTTTTACGGATCGGCGCATGTGCGGCGAATTTCAACAATTCAGAAATTGGCTCCATCTGTCCCTCGTTTCCTTGTTGCATCCCAACTTTTCAGAATAAATTCTCGGACCGTCGAAAGAAGAATTGCGCTGTCTCCTTTCGCGCATCGCCCGCGCAACCGCAAGCCAGACAAAAATCGGCTAGGAAGCCTATGCCTCCCAGCCGATTGACTTGCGCGGCTATTTCTAACTGAGGTCGCGCCTAACTGCAACCGCTCGTTGACCCGCAGCTCATGCAGCGGTAGCAGCTCCCGTTGCGCACCATGATCGCACCGCAAACCGAGCAGCTCGGCGCGTCGCCCATTTCGTACATATCGCGCATCGCCTCGCTGGCATGGTAGATGCCACGATCCTCCAGGCTCGGCGCAGGTCCGGTCGCTGTCTGTCCGCCTTTGGCCTCTGCTTCCGGCGCAATACCGCCGCCCGACTGCGATCTCGCCACCGCGTTCAACCGCTTGGCCGTCTCTTCCAGTCGCGCGATCAGAGGCGGCGTTGTGTTCTCCTCCTCGGCATCGGGAATCAGGCTCGGCGCTTCCGGCAACTCCTGCGGCTTGGGCGCAAAGCCGGCGAAGAGCGTCAACTGCTCACCCGACAGAAATCGCAGATGCAGCCAGCGGAAGATGTAGTCCATCAGGCTCTTGGCAAAACCGATCTGCGGATTGCCCGTCCAGCCCGAAGGCTCGAAGCGCGTGTGCGCGAACTTCTCGCACAAAATCTTGAGCGGCACGCCATGCTGCAACGCGAGCGAAACCGAGGTCGCGAAGGCATCCATCAACCCGGAGATGGTCGATCCCTCCTTGGCCATGCGGATGAAAATCTCGCCCGGCTGCCCGTTGGGATAAAGTCCCACGGTGATGTAGCCCTCGTGGTTGGCGATCGAAAATTTGTGCGTGATCGAGGGGCGCTCCTCTTGCAGGCGGTGGCGCACCGCGCGCGGCGGAGCATTCAAATCCTGCTCTTCTTCTTTTTCCCGCTCGCTGTCGAGCGCCGTGGCCTTCAACACCGGCACCGCGGCCGCTTTGGCAATCTCGTCCAGCTCCTTTTGAAAGGCCTGCGCCGCGGCCGCCAACTGCTTGGCGTTCACCTCCACCTTGCCCGGCTCCTGCGCCAGCGCCTTCAGGTCCGCCGCCGCCGCCGGCTGCGAGGCCGCCAACTGCGACAGCACGCGACCACCGGCCACATCGGCCGCCGTCGGTTCTTTCTTCGCGTCCAGGCTGGTGTTCAGCGGCTGCGTGCCCTTCGAACCGTCGCGGTAGATGGCGATGGCCTTGTTACCCAGCCGCCAACTGGCCATATAAGCCTCGGCGACTTCTTCTACCGTCGCCTCGTGCGGCAGGTTCACCGTTTTTGAAATCGCACCCGACAAAAACGGTTGCGCCGCGGCCATCATCTTGATGTGCCCCATGTAGTGAATCGAGCGCGTGCCTTTGGCCGGCTTCAGGCTGCAATCGAAGACCGCCAGATGCTCGGGCTTAATTCCCGGCGCGCCTTCGATCGTACCCGTCGCGTCAATGTAGCTGACAATAGCGTCGATCGTTCCATCCGAATAACCCAGCTTGAATAGCGCTGCCGGCACCGTGTTGTTCACGATCTTGATCATGCCGCCGCNNCCATCATGAAGCCGATGGTTCCAGTCGGAGCCAGCACCGTGGTCTGCGAGTTACGGTAGCCGTAGCGCTCGCCGTAAAGCAGCGCCATGTCCCAGCACTCGCGGCTGGCAGCGATCAGCTCTTCCAGTTGCGGCGTCACGAACGGCTCGCCGGCCGTCCGCGATTTGCCGATCTTGTTCACCTCGGCCCGGTGCATCCGAATCACATCCAGAAACGGCTCGCGGTTGACGTAGAAGCCGGGGCACGCCCCACCCTGCCGCTCCACCACCGATGCCGTCAGCGTCGTGGCCGAGGCCACCGGCGGGCACTGCGCTTCGATAATCGCCGACTGCAAGTACGCCTGCCCGGTCATGATCGCCGTCATACCCGCCGCCAGGTCGCGCCCCGCCTCGGAATCGTACGGCAGGCCGCAGGACATCAGCAGCGCGCCCAGGTTGGCGTACCCCAGCCCCAGCGGCCGATAATCGTGCGAATTGCGCGCGATCGCCTCGGTCGGGTAGCCGGAGTTGTCCACCANNGTCCACCAGAATCTCCATCGCCGTAATCAGCACCGAAATCGCGTGCCGGTAGGCTGCGACGTCGAATGTTCCGGCCGGAGTGACGAACTTCATCAGGTTCAGGCTGGCCAGATTGCAGGCCGAGTTGTCCAGAAACATGTACTCCGAGCAGGGATTCGAGGCGTTAATTCGCGCCGTGTTCTTGCTCGTGTGCCACTTGTTGATCGTCGTATCGAACTGCATTCCCGGGTCGCCGCAAGCCCAGGTCGATTCGGCGATCTTGTGGATGATCTCCCGTGCCTTGTAGGTCTTGGCTGGCAGGTGATCCTTCACCGTGTAGGTGGTGAACTCGCCGTCGGCCTCGTAGGCCCGCATGAACTCGTCGCTCACGCGCACTGAGTTGTTTGCATTCTGGAAGAAGATCGACGAATAAGCCTCCGAGTCCGGCCCCGAGCCGTCATAGCCTTCCTTGATCAACGCAAAGGCCTTGGCCTCTTCCTTTGACTTGCACTCGATAAACTCCATGATGTCCGGGTGATCCACGTTCAAAATCACCATCTTGGCCGCCCGGCGCGTCTTGCCCCCCGACTTGATCACGCCCGCGAAGGCATCAAAGCCGCGCATAAAGCTTAGCGGGCCCGAAGCCACGCCGCCGCCCGACAGGTGCTCCATCGAGCCGCGCAGCGACGACAGATTCGTTCCCGTGCCCGATCCCCACTTGAAGAGCATGCCCTCGGTCTTGGCTAGCGTCAGAATCGAGTCCAGCGAGTCGTCCACCGCGTTGATGAAGCAGGCCGAGCACTGCGGGTTCCGATAGCCGGTCGCCGCGTACTCTACACCGCCCGTTGCCGGGTCCCAGTGCCAGTTCTGGCCGTCCGCCAGCGGTTCCAGCCTGTCGCAGCCCACGTTGAACCAGACGGGCGAATTAAAGGCCGCCATTTGCTTCAGCAGCATGTGCGCCAGCTCGTCGTGGAAGATCGCGGCGTCGGCCTCCGTGACGAAGTAGCCGCCCTTCATCCCCCAGTCGCGCACCGTCTCGACCACGCGCGACACCAATTGCCGCACGCCCGTCTCCCGCTCCGGCGTATCTTGCTGGCCGTGCAGGTACTTCGAGGCCACAATGTTGGTGGCCGTCATCGACCACTCCGCGGGCACCTCCACGTCCTTCTGCTCGAAGATCGTGTTGCCCTTCATATCGGTAATCGACGAGGTGCGGCGCTCCCACTGCACCTCGTCGTATGGTGAAACCCCTTCGGTCGAAAATCGGCGCGCAAAAGTCAGGCCCTGCTGGGTTGGCTGACCGGAGGGGGATGCAGCACTCGAAGTCTGAAGCTGAGCTTCGTTCATCTTGGGTCTCTCCATAAACAAAAATCGATTAAAAGCCACACGTCCGGCGCTGGAGGGCCGGGAAAAAATTAACCACAACTGCGTGGAAACAAACGGGTAGCTGGGATGAAAATGCCGTTCTAACCGGCTTCTGCGGCCCGCGGCGCCTGGCGCCGGTCTTTCATAACAGTCAATTAATAGCCGCAGATGAAAAAATACCGCTCTCTATGGTATATGTCAACAGCAAACCACAATATCTTGTATTTTCATGACGTTTCGCGCACCCGCCTTCCAAACTCCGCCATTTGCCTGTGGAAAGCTCCCGGCGGCCTTGATTGATGCGGGTTTGCCCTTCCCGATCTGCACCATATCGAATCACTCGGTCTGGAGAAACCTCCGAACCTGCTTTTAGCCTAGCCCGCCCGAGGCCCAGCCACAAGGCGCAAAACCGGTGCAAATTACACCTTCGCCTGTGTAAGTTGTGGAGATTGAGGCTTCTTCTCAAGCTGCGGAAAGACACACAACGGAGAGAGGTGCTGGACTCATCCCCCACGTAATGCAAGCAAAATCAACGCGAACTTCACCCCCGAGGGATGCTTTTCTCCCTCAGGTCCAAAATTCGGAGTTTTTCCGCCGTCTGTTTCGCCCTGCGCTTGCGCCGCGCCTAACCGGCCAGCCGCACAAAACGCCGCTTTAGCGGCAACATGCGCTCATGCAAAACTCTCACGATAAGCACTGTATCTGACGAGGGAATATAGAAAACGACATGCCTTTCAACTTCGAAGCGGCGCAACCCTATCTGGATCGCATCGCATGAGCGTCCGATCAACGGATTCTTGGCGATAAATTCGAAACCATCTTCCAGTTTTGCCAAATATACGTCGGCTTGACGCCATCCCCACTCGCTTTTCGTATATCCGGCGATCTGGTCGATATCCGTTTGAGCTGCAATCGAAATATCGATCAGGAGCATGGTTATGCCACTCTTTGCGATAAGCCGTACTTCTCGCGAATCCGCTCGAAGACCCCCGGCTCGGCTACACCGCTATCCAGGCCCTCCTGAATCGCCGTCCGCAGCGCCGCCAGTTTCTCTTCATACTCCCGTTCCTCGCGCTCCAGCAGACGCAGCGCGGAGCGCATCACCTCGCTGGCGTTGGCGTAACGGCCGCTCTTTACGCTGCGGGCTACAAACCGGTCCATCTCCCGGGTCAGATTCACATTGCGCGTCGGCATCGGCTCACCTCCGCTTCAGTATAGGCCGGTTGGCATACTTGGCCAATCGTAAAATTGCTTTTGCCCTGCAATAAAAAGCGCCGCCCGTT
>PMHC01000115.1 GCA_003156495.1 Acidobacteriaceae bacterium | reverse complement strand
ACGTGGCCAACGAGGGCAAGGCAGTTTTTTTCGTCGCGCCCAATGCCGCCGAGCGCGTGTTAGAGGTGCTGCGCGCGCATCCGTTGGGCAAAAACGCCGCACGCATCGGCAGCGTGACCGCCGAGCACAAACGGATGCTGGTAGCGCGTACGGCGATGGGCGCCAATCGCGTGATTCCCACGATGATCGGCGAACAGTTGCCGCGCATCTGCTAAACTCAGCCGGCGATCCTTGCGCCTTTACCCGCCCACTTGGCCTTCTGCGCCAACTTGCCGGATGAGCCGCCCGAAAGCTCAGGCGGCCGTGTTGATCTGCGTTCCGGTGATGCTGTCGCTGCCGCTCAGTGCGGAAGTCGCAAGCTGTTTATAGAAATCCGCGGCCCACGTGTTGCCCGCGGCGCTGGCGTCGTTCGCGAAGTTGTTCATCAAATCCGCATAGCTGCTTGAGCTTACGCTGCTGCTCTGGCTGCTGCTGGCCGAATCCGAGGGCGAAGTTTGTGCAATTTCGGATGAAATATCATCCATCAGATTGAGGAATGCGTCGGCTGTAGAACTGCTCGCCGAACTGCCCAAGATGGAAGCGTTGTCGTTCGACGAGAAAGCCGAAGACGCCAGAGCCGAAGACGCCGAACTGCCCGAAAGGCTTGTGCTGTAGTTTTGTAATGAACTTAAAATCGAATTGATAGACGACATCTTTATCCTCCACTGTCCAGATTTAGAGCAGCTCCGGTGCCATTCTAATGTGCAATAAATTCGAGCTTACTAACTGCTTGCTTCGGCCGGGCGGTTTTTTCTTTTGGCAATGAAGAACACTCTCATCTTCTCCGCGTTTTTCACCGCGCGCGCCGACGCCTCAGCTCGTCTGAGCTTTTTCCAAGTACGTTCGTACGCCCGATCCTTTGCAATCGCCGCTTCACAACTCAAAAAAATCTCATCGCCGCCGATTTCATGAGAAGGCGTAAAGGTTGCGGCGGCTGCTCGCAAATTCCCCCGCCGGTCTTCGCTCCCCCGGAAGGCCCGCATGTCTGTACACATAAGAATCGTCTTACTTTTTGCCCTCGCATTCGTAACTGGCTGCGCGAATGGTCGCGAAAATAATGCGCGCAATGCGATTCCCTCTAGCGCTAACTCCGCCTCTTCCGATGCGTCGACAACTTCTTCCGCCAGTTCGCAAACCGTCACTCTCGAAGGCAACGTGCACCCGCTGGCGCGCAGCGAGTACGACCTCGGCATTGTCGATGCCAGCACGCAGTTGCGCCGTATGGTGCTGCTGCTCAAGCCCTCGGCTGCGCAAAAAACGGCGCTGGACGATCTGCTGCAGGCGCAGCAGGATAAAAACTCGCCGCTCTACCACCACTGGCTTACTCCCGCCGAGTACGGCGCGGTATTTGGAGCGGGCAGCTCCGATTTGGCGGTCGTGACGGCGTGGCTTGCCGCGCAAGGGTTTACTGTTGAGGAGATTCCCGCCGGACGGCAGTCGGTTGTCTTTTCTGGAAGCGCCGGCCAGCTTCTCGATGCTTTTCAGACGGCGATTCACAGCTACCGCGTCGCCGGCGTCGAGCACATCGCCAATACCGAAGATCCGCAAATCCCCGTCGCGCTGGCCGGTATGGTGAGCGGCGTAGTTTCGCTCCACAACTTCCGGCGGCAATCGGAGATGCGCGCCGCGCAACCGCTCTCCGCGCGGCCGTTGTATTCGGCCGGAAGCACGCATTATCTTTTCCCCGCCGACTTCGCCGCGATCTACGACGTGGCCCCGCTTTATAACGCGGGAACAACGGGCGCGGGCGTAACAATCGCCCTCGCCGGCCGCAGCAATATCAAGCCGAGCGACGTGGCTGCTTTCCGCTCGCTCACCGGGCTAGCGGCAAACAATCCCACCGTGATTCTCTCCGGGCGCAATCCCGGATTGGTTTCCGGCGATCAGCAGGAATCGACGCTCGACGTGGAGTGGAGCGGGGCGGTTGCGCCAGCGGCGGCGATCAAGCTTGTTGTCGCCGCCTCGACCACAACCACCGACGGCGTCGATCTGGCCGCGCAGTACATCGTCAACCACGCCGTGGCACCTGTGGTCAGCCTCAGCTACGGCAGTTGCGAGCAGCAGATGGGCACGACCGAGCTGGCCTTCTACAACAGCCTTTGGGAGCAGGCGGCAAGCCAGGGAATGAGCGTCTTTGTGGCCTCGGGCGACGCGGGCGCGGCCGGATGCCAGTCGGGCAACTCCACCACGGGAACGGCCACAGCGGTCAACGGGCTGTGCAGTTCTCCCTATGCCACATGCGTGGGCGGAACGGAATTCAACGAAGGCGCGCATGCGGCGCAGTATTGGTCCGCGGCGAATTCTTCGGCGTATGGTTCCGCGCTCGGCTACATTCCCGAAGCAGTCTGGAACGAGAGCGCGCTCGACGGCGGATCGGCGATGTGGGCCTCGGGCGGCGGCGCCAGCGCAATTTACGCGCGGCCGAGCTGGCAAGCAAAGGTCAGCGGCGCCAGCGGCATGAGGGCCGTGCCCGACGTGGCGCTTTCGGCCGCCGATCACGATGGCTACGTGATGGTCGAAAACGGATCGTACGCGATTGTTTCGGGAACCTCGGCGGCCGCGCCGGCCTTTGCCGGCCTGATGGCGCTGGTGGTTGAAAAGCAGAATGGCGCGGGCCAAGGCAACGCCAATCCTAAGCTCTACGCGCTGCTTGGCGCGGCAACCAATCCCTTCCACGTCACGCCGTCTGGCGACAACAGCGTTCCCGGCGTGGCCGGCTACGCCGCCAGCGGCGAAGATTACAACTTAGCCACGGGACTCGGCTCCGTTGACGGCGCGCTGCTCGTGGATGAATGGGGCACGGCGCAGTCAACGCAGAGCGGTTGTTTTCAGGCGACCGGCCTGTTGCATTTCAGTTGCTGGCCACCGCAGCGCAGCGTACTCACTTCAACCAGCATCGCCGTCAACTAGAGCATTTTTACCAAAGGTGTATAGAACTCAGGATCGCCGAGTTGACGCGAACACCAGTGAGCGGCAACCTTCAGCATCATTCCGCACTCTACAGAATTGGTAAAAATGCTCTAAACGGCCAGCCTAGTCGAAGCGCGCGAAAGCCTGCTCGATGCGCGGCGGCAGTTCGGCGTGCGGACCGGCAACCGTGCCGCTGATTTCGAGCACCGCCGCTGGCGGCGCGGGCAACGCCTTGAGCGCCTGCACCGTGGCTGTCCAATCGATAGTGCCATCGCCGGGCCAAAGATGTTCATCCTTGGTGGCGTGGTTGTCATGCACGTGAACCGAAACGATGCGCTTGCCCAGCGTCGCGATAGCCTCCGCGGTTCCCACCGTGAGATGCGCATGGCCCAGGTCGAGGCAGACGCCGACAATATTGTCCAAGTGCCCCGATTCGAGAATCGTGGCCAGATGCGCGGGCGTCGTGGCTTCGTTGAGCAAATTTTCGATCAGCAGGCGCACGCCCAGCGGATGGGCGAAGGCGCTCAGGTGTTCGAGCGCGGTCTGCGCGTATTCGATAGTGCGCGGCGACCAACCGTCATCCCGCTCGCCCAAATGCATGATCAGGTTCTTGAAATGAATTTGTTCGGCCGCCTCCAGAGCACGCTTGATCTCGTCCATGGCGTCGATGCGGCGCGCCTTTTCCGGATGCAGCACATTCAACCCAGGCGAACCGCCGCGGCCCATCTCGCGATCGGCATAGAGCGGCGCGTGCATTGAGAAGGGCTCCAAGGGATTGGAACGGAACCACTCGGCCAGTTCGCTCACGTATTCGTGATCGGTGTAGTCGAAGTGCTGGCGCGCGGCGAAGATTTCGACCGCCTGCGCGCCGGAGCGCGCGGCAAGCTCCAAAAGTCCCGGATGCAAACGATGTTTCAAAAAAATGTGTGTCGACAGAACACGTCGCATGAGTCGAAAGCCTCGAGCGCCGGGGGGAAAAAGCCAAACCGGACGCTAACGATATTTTCGCACCTTCGCAAGGGCGCGTCGCCTGGGCCCATGTTGCATCGGAAGGTTCAATTTAGGTTCAATTGCGGAAGCCCGGAAGCGCGCAGCTTTATCTCCCAGCGCGAAGCTCACCGCCTACCGTCTATCATCGAAACTGTGATGGTAAATTCGAAGATTCGCGTCCGTTTCGCTCCCTCGCCCACCGGCCTGCTGCATGTGGGCAACGCGCGCACGG
This sequence comes from Acidobacteriaceae bacterium, assembly GCA_003156495.1. Taxonomy (GTDB): domain Bacteria; phylum Acidobacteriota; class Terriglobia; order Terriglobales; family Acidobacteriaceae; genus Telmatobacter. Next base: position 23,756 of record PMHC01000115.1, on the reverse strand, counting down.
CGCTTTATAACTGGCTTTTTGCTCGCCGCCAGGGCGGCGCGTTCGTGCTGCGTATTGAAGACACTGACCTGGAGCGCTCCGAAGCGCGCTACGAGGCGCAACTGATCGAAGATCTGCGCTGGCTCGGTTTGGATTGGGACGAAGGCCCAGGAACGGGCCGGGCTGGCGATCCGCTGGAAAAAACGCGCGGCGCCTGCGGCCCTTACCGGCAATCGGAACGGCTCTCGATCTATGCCGAGCACACCGAGCGGCTGCTGGCCGAAGGCAAGGCCTATCGCTGTTTCTGCACGCCCGAAGAGCTCGAAACCGAGCGCTCTAGCGCTGCCGCCGAGCATCGTCCGCAGATTTATTCCGGCCGCTGCCGCAACTTGAGCCAACAGGAGATCGACAAAAATCTCGCCGCTGGCAAGCCCTTTGCCGTGCGTCTCAAAATCGAGAACCATCCGCTGCGCTTTCACGACCTGGTGCGCGGCGAAGTCGAATTCGCTCCCGAAGCGGTCAGCGATCCGATTCTGGTGCGCTCGGCCGCGGGCGGCGCGGGCGGCGTTTCGGTCGGCATGCCGGTCTATAACTACGTGGTCACCGTTGACGACGCGCTCATGGGCATTACGCACGTGATTCGCGGCGACGATCACATTTCGAACACCCCCAAGCAGGTAGCCATTTACGAGGCCTTCGGCTGGCCGGTGCCCGAGTTCGCGCACCTTTCCACGATTCTCGGCGCGGACCGCGAACGGCTTTCCAAGCGTCACGGCGCAACCTCGATTTCGGCCTTCCGTGAAATGGGCTACCTGCCCGAAGCGCTGGTGAATTATCTGGCGCTGCTCGGCTGGGGCGCCGAGGACGGCAAAAGCGAAACCTTTACCCTCGACGAGCTGGTACGCGCTTTTTCGCTCGAGCGCGTTACGCCTTCGCCGGCGGTCTTCGACTTCGCCAAACTCGACTGGCTCAATCGCCACTACTTGAAGCAGGCCGCGCCGGAGCGCGTAGCCGAGCTGGCCTGGAGCTACTTTGCCGACCGGCTGCACGCACGCGAAGCCGCGCCGCAACCCGTCAAGGATTGGTTCGATCAATTGCTGGCGCTCCTTGTTCCGCAGGTCGATCATCTCGATCAACTGCCGGCCAAAGCCGCGCTGGTTTTCGAATTCGACTCGGCTGCGGCGCGCGCCGTAGAAGAAAACGCCGCCGTGCTAGCCGCCGAATCGGCGCATACGGTGCTCGCCGAATTCGCCAATCGCGTGCGCGCGCATCAAGGGCCGGTAACGCCGGAAGCCTTCAAGGGCTGGATGAACGAGATCAAGGCCGCCACCAAAATCAAGGGCAAAGAACTCTTCCATCCCGTGCGCATCGCCTTGACCGGCGCGCATTCCGGGCCGGAGTTCGACAAGCTGCTGCCGTTGATTGAAACAGGTTCGACGCTCGGCCTCGGCATCGCCAGCGTGCGCGAGCGCGTGGAGCAATTCATAGGAGCGTAGCGCGTGGAAGGCGTCTACTGGATCGACGGAGCCGTGCCCCTGGCCATTGTACTTTGCCCGCGCGGCGAAGGCTGGCTCCGCGAAGAGCTCGCAGCCTACAAGCAGTACGGCGTCGAAACCATCGTCTCGCTGCTTGAAGCCGATGAGGCCGGCTGGCTCGGCCTCGCCGAAGAAGGCCCGCTGGCCGAAGCGTTAGGCTTGCGCTTCCTCTCTTTTCCCATTCCCGACGTGCACGTGCCGGGCGACCTCAACGCCTTCCGCCTCTTCGTTACGAACTTGGCTGAGCGGCTGCGCAAGGGCGAACGGATCGGCGTACATTGCCGCGGCAGTATCGGCCGGGCCACGGTCACCGCCGCTTGCGCGCTGATTCATCTGGGCTGGAAGGCCGCCTACGCCCTCGCCGCCATTCAACGAGCGCGCGGCTGCGCTGTGCCCGACACCGACGAGCAACTGCGCTGGATCATGAATTACAAACCGCAAGAATAAGAGATACGAAAAAGGGGCAACCCGCAATGGGCTGCCCCTCAGGCTTTCAGCGAAAGCTGAAATTACTCGGCCGCGGCTTCGACCGCTTTGGTCTGGGCCACTGTCCAGTCGGGCGCACCGACTTTGAAGCGCGCGTACCGGCGCACGGTGATGTTCTCGCCCAGCTTGGCGACCTTCTGCGCGATCAGTTCCTTGATGCTGACGTTCTGATCCTTGATGAAGGGCTGGTCGAGCAGGCAAACTTCCTCGTAGAACTTGGACATCTTGCCCTCGACGATCTTCTCGACAACAGCCGCGGGTTTGCCGGTAGCCGCCGCCTGCGCGCGGCAGATTTCCTTTTCGCGCTCCAGATCGGCCGGCGTCACGTCCTCTGACTTTACGTAGCGAGGATCGCTGGCGGCGATGTGCATGGCCACGTCCTTGAGCAGTTCCTGGAAGTCGGTAGTGCGGGCCACAAAGTCGCTTTCGCAGTTCAACTCAAGCAGCACGGCGATTTTGCCGCCGGCGTGAATGTAGGAGCCAACCAAGCCCTCGTTAGTGGCGCGCGAAGCCTTCTTCTGCGCCNNGCCATGCCGCGCTTGCGCAGCACCACAAAGGCGTCTTCAATATTTCCCTTGGCTTCTTGCAGCGCTTTCAGGCACTCGCCCATAGGAGCGCCGGACTTTTCGCGCAGCTCTTTTACCAGCTTGGCGTCGATTTTTTCGCTCACAGTCGTCCTCTCATTCTCATGGCCGGATTCGGCCTGATCGATCTTTTGCAGCGGACCACGAATGGCCGCCGCATGGGCCGGAGAGCTTCCGGCATAAGAAAAGCGTGGCGATTGTTCCAGGCTCGGCGTCGAATCCGGCTTTACGCCCTACTCGACCGTAAGCCCTCGGCGGCCACGCTCTTCCTAGTATGCGCACGCATGTGCGCCAAAAAGATTAAACGCCGGCTACAACCGCGCTCGGTTCTGCCGGGCTCGGCTCTTCGGCGGCAACCGCGGCAGGCACCTTGCGAATGCCTCCACCCAGCGCCTCTTCCAGGTTGACGTCGTCGCTCTGCGCCTCGGCCGGGGCCGGTGCAGGAGCAGCTTCAACAACCGCGGCAACGGCAACTTCACTGCCGGTGACCACGCCAGCGGCGGCGGCAGACTCTTGCAGAGCCTTGTCGCTGAGCAGGTTGACACCCTCGGCAGCCGAGTCGGCAATCTTCGAGGTAAACAGGCGGATGGCGCGCAGTGCGTCGTCATTGCCCGGAATCACATAATCGACCACCGTCGGATCGCAGTTGGTATCGACCACGGCGACGACCGGAATCCCCAGTTTGCGCGATTCCTTGACGGCAATGGCCTCGTTGTTCGAGTCCACAATGAAAATCGCATCGGGCAGCCGCTTCATGTTCTTGATGCCGGCCAGATTCGCCTGCAGGTGCTTGCGCTCCCGCTCCAGGTGAATCACTTCTTTCTTGGTCAGCAGCTCATAGCGGCCGTCGACGGCCATCTCATCCAATTCCTGAAGGCGCTTCACCGACTTCTGCACCGTAATCCAGTTGGTGAGCAGCCCGCCCAGCCAGCGCTGGTTAATGTACGGCATGCCCGCCCGCGTCGCCTCTTCGGCGACCGCGTCCTGCGCCTGACGCTTGGTGCCGACGAAGAGAATCGTCTTGCCCTCCGAGCACAGGTCGGTCACGAACTTCGACGCTTCCTTGAACAGCTTCAGCGTCTTCTGCAGATCGATGATGTAGATTCCGTTGCGCTCGCCGAAGATATATTCCTTCATCTTCGGATTCCAGCGCTTGGTCTGATGCCCGAAGTGAACACCTGCCTCGAGCAGCTCCTTCATGGTGATGGTGGCCAAAAGTCCTCCTCTGTGGACTGCATCCGGACATTGTCTAGCCCGGATTGATTCCCCTTGCGGGGAGATTTAAAACCAGCTTTCAGCTCTCAGCCTTCAGCTTTCAGCCTGTTTGCATCTGCACTCTTGTTATCAAGAGGCTGACGCCGGCACGAAAAAAGCTGACGGCTGAAAGCTGAAAGCTAACAGCTTGCAAACGCGTTTAGCGCTTGCTGAACTGGAAGCGCTTGCGCGCGCCCTTCAAACCGTACTTCTTGCGTTCCTTGGCGCGGGAGTCGCGAGATAGCAAGCCTTCGCTCTTGAGCGACTTGCGCAACTCGGGGTTGAACAGCAGCAGTGCGCGGGCAATGCCCATCTTCACCGCGTCAGCCTGCGCGGCAACGCCGCCGCCGCTGACAGTCGCCAGCACGTCAAAGCTGGCTGCCAACTCGGCTGCCGCCAACGTCCGCCGGGCCGAAGCCCGCTGCTGCTCGGTGACAAAATACTCATCGAGCTGCTTGCCGTTAACCTTCCACTCGCCCGTGCCGGGACGCAGAAAAATGCGTGCGATCGCCGACTTGCGACGCCCCGTCCCGTAATACTGAACCAGATCCTCTGCCATACTTCGTTAGCTCCTAGCTTCTAGCGACTAGCTTCTAGCTTGTTTCCTGCCAGGGCGGCTCTGCTTATCCGTCCCGATCGGTAGCTCCAGCAAAAAGCTAGGAGCTAGAAGCTAACAGCTAGCGGCTGCTCTTACGCAATCTTCAATTCCACCGGCTGCTGCGCCGTGTGGGGATGCTTGTCGCCGCGGTAGACCTTCAACTTCAAGCCCATGGCCCGGCCGATCTTCGTCTTGGGCAGCATGCCCCTGATCGCTTCCTCGATGATCTTTTCCGGACGCCGGTTAAGCAGCCGCTCGAAGGACTCTTCGCGCAGGCCGCCGGGAAAGCCGGTATAGCGGCGATAGAGCTTTTTCTGGCTCTTCAGGCCGGTCAACTGCACCTTTTCGGCGTTAATGACGATCACATGGTCGCCCATATCGATGAACGGCACATAGCTGGGATTCAGCTTGCCGCTCAGCACGCTGGCAGCCTTGGTCGCCAGCCGGCCCAGTGTCTGGCCGTCAGCGTCTACCAAAAACCATTTACGGCTTATATCTTTGCCGCTAGGAACAAAAGTCGACATCGCTCTTCCACTCTCCCAAAAACGCCCTGAACCGGCCTTGTACCGCTTTTGGCCGCCCGAGCTCCGGCGCCTCCGGCAAAAAAGCCGCGAAGCACCACAGCCCGCGCAAAATTCATGCGGGCCCGAAGTTCTACCCACTACCAAACAAATCTGTTCGGGTGAGAATCCTGCGAGGATTTGCCCTTCTAGAAGCCGTTCCGGCCAAGCCGAATCCGGCTTAGTCGCCGTTCGCCTGTCCGATCTCAGCTCCTTCGAGGGCTGAAACCAGTCGGTCCGGGTGAATACACACAGACCTCAGGCGCAACACCGCGCAAGGTCTTTAGAATACTGAAAATTTTGGGCCGAGTCAATCAAAAGGACGGCGAAAATCGCCGGGAAGGAAATTATGGTGTGCCAGGAGCCTCATCGCAGCGAGAAACTCCCGACCTAATGCTCCAGCGGGCCGCCGTGGAGATTTCTATCCAATGGTGCGCCCGGAGAGATTCGAACTCCCGACCTAATGCTCCGGAGGCATTCGCTCTATCCAGCTGAGCTACGGGCGCGTGCTTTTAGAATACCGCATTTGCGGGCCGACAGGCGACGGCGGAAACAAAGCCCGCCTTGCAAATCGGCTCCGGGCGTCCTTTAATCCCTACCAGTGCGGTCAATCGGGGCAAAACCGGCGGCAGTTGGCGCGCGAGCGGCGCTGCTCGTGGGCGGCCTGGGCGCGGTCGTCGGCCAAATCGTGCTGATGCGCGAGCTGATCCTGATCTTCAACGGCAATGAAATTTCTCTTGGCTCTCTGCTGGCCACATGGCTTCTGTGGACGGCTGCCGGCTCCGCTCTAGCCAGTTGGACTGGACTGGGGCGCAAGCGTCCTCGGGCGGCGGCATCCGCGCTCCTGTGCCTGGAAGCCGCCGGGTTGCCGTGGGCGATCTGGGCGCTACGCTGCGCCAAAAGCTATTTTTCCGTTGTGCCGGGCGAGCTGGTCGGTCCCGCGCCGATGCTGGCAGCTTCCTTTATCTGTCTGAGCCTTTTTTGCGCGGCCGCTGGCGCGCTCTTCGTCCTCTCGGCGCGGCTAGCCGAAACCGAAGAAGGGATGACAGCGAGATCTGCGGCCGGCTTCGCATACTTGACCGAAGCGGCCGGCTCGGCGCTGGGTGGAGTGCTGGCCAGCCTGCTGCTGGTGCGATTTTTGTCGGCCTTTCAGATCGCGGCCCTGATAGGACTGCTCGATCTGGCGCTGGCCGCGGCGCTCCTCTTCAGGCTGCGCCGCCGGCAAACGGCGCTACTGGCAGCGGCGGCAGCGCTGGCGGCGATCCCATTGCTGGCTTGGGTTGCTCCGCAGTGGGAGGCGGCTGCCCGCGCGCGGCTCTGGCGGGGATTCGCGGTCGTCGCCGAGCGCAACTCGGTTTACGGCAACCTGACGGTGACCGAAACCAGCGGCGGCCTATCGCTGCCCGATGCGCAGCCCGGCGCAATGCGCAGCCTGTACGAGAACGGCTCGATCCTGGCCAACGCCCCCGATCCGGCGGCGGCCGAAGAGGCGATCCACTACGCTCTGCTGGAACACGCCTCGCCCCGGCGCGTGCTTTTGATCGGCGGCGGCGTGGGCGGCGCGGTGGCCGAAGCGCTCAAGCACCCCTCCGTCGAGCGGCTCGATTACGTCGAGCTCGACCCGGCGCTGATCGATCTGGCGCGCAAGTTTTTTCCCGATGAGACGGTGGCCATCGATCGCGATCCGCGCGTGCATCTGCACCTGCTCGACGGCCGTAGATTTTTGTCCGAAGCGACGGAGAAATTCGACGCCATTGTCATCGACACACCCGATCCGCAGACGGCGCAGTTGAACCGCTTTTATACGGTGGAGTTTTTCCGACTGGCGCGGGCGCATCTGGCTCGCGGCGGGTTGGTGGCCATCCAGTTACACGCCTCAGAGGAGACGCTCAGCCCCGATCTGGCCGCGTTTTTGCGTTCGATCCGCCGCACGCTGGGCGAGGTCTTCCCCTATCAGGCGACAATTCCCGGCGAGACGATCCACTTTTTCGGCGCGGCGGAGCCCGGCGTGCTCACCAGCGATCCGCGGGTGCTCGTCGCGCGGCTGCACCAGCGGCGAATCGCGACGCAGTACGTGAGCCAATACTTTATCCCCTACCGCATGTCGCCGGACCGTATGGCGCAGACGACGGCAGATCTTGCGCCGACGGCCATCACCCCCGTCAATCGCGACTTTGCGCCGGTAGCCTACGCCTTCGACGTGGTGCTTTGGAGCGCGCAATTCCGCTCCGGCTACGCAAACTGCTTTCGCGCGGCGAGCGATATTAGTTTGGCCCGCGTCGGCGGCGGGTTGGCGATAGCGCTGCTGGCGATCGTCATTCTGCTCGCTTTTTTGCCGGGGCACGCCCGCCGCCGTCGCGCCGCGGCAGGCGGTTGCGTCGCGGCAACGGGATTCACGCTAATGGCGCTGGAGATTTTTTTACTGCTCGGCTTTCAAGCGCTCTACGGCTACGTGTACGCCGAGTTGGCGATTTTGACCGGGCTGGCGATGGCCGGCATGGCGGCGGGCAGTTGGCTGGCCATGCAATGCGGCGGCAAACAAATTGCGTGGACGCAATTGGCGCTGGCGCTTTCCGCCCCGGCGCTGCTAGCCGCGATCAGTCTGCTGGCAAATCTGCGCGTCGCCTCCTGGCTCGCAGCCGACCTGCTCTTCCCTGCTCTCGCCGCTCTGGCCGGCGCGCTGGGCGGATTTCAGTTCACCGTCGCGGCGTCGAGCTTTGTGCGCGACGCCGCGCCACGCAACGGCCTGGGCGCGCTCTACGCTCTCGACCTCGCCGGCGGCTGCGCGGGAGCGCTCGCGCTCAGCGGTTTTCTGATTCCGATTTACGGCTTTTGGCCGACGGCCTGGATCACGGCGGCAGTCAATGCGGCAGCCCTTCTGCTAGCGATGCAAGCGAACTTGAGGGCCAAAACCAACGATAATGAGCACATATAAAATAAGCATCGTTTGATGCTATGATTATGCATCTGGAGGGCTCCGTGAGAACCACGCTTGCCATCGACGACGATCTGCTCGGCACCGCACGGGAACTGACCGGCGTCGCGGAAAAAACCGCACTGGTTCGCGCCGGGCTGCAGGCGCTGATCGAACGCGAAAGCGCGCGCCGGCTGGCGGCACTGGGAGGCATCGCGCCCGATTTTCCCCGCATTCCACGCCGAAAGGTGAGCCCGGATGATTTTGGCCGACACAAGCGTTTGGATTGATCATTTCCGCTCGCCCGACCGGGAGTTGCAGCAGCAACTTTATCGCGACGAGATTGCGATGCACCCGTTTGTCGCGGGGGAATTGGCACTGGGACCGCTGCCGAACCGGAAAAAGCTCATTGCGTATTTGGACTGCCTGCCGCAAACGCGGGTCGCGCGACAAGATGAAGTGCGGCGGATGATCGAGACTCACTCGCTGCACAACCGCGGAATCGGCTTAATCGATGCGCACTTGCTGGCCGCCGCCCTCATTACTCCCGGCACGCAGTTATGGACCCGCGACACAAGCCTGAGAAGAATTGCGAAAAGCCTCGGCATTCTTGCGAACTTGCCCTGATGCGCTGACAACGATCGGCAAATTTCAGGCGCGGCTCTCTCTATTCCCTAATCCCTATTCCCTGTCTTGCTACGCTTTGCGCTCGTTAATAACCACCGCCGTAAAGCTGAAGATGTCGGTATTCTCGTCGCGCCAGCAGTTCGTATCCATGCCGGCTTTGCGGCAGGTCTGTTCAAGAAATGTCTGCCGGTCCCAGCCCTGCTCGGTGGGAACCTGCGGCAGAAGCAGCCCTTCGCGGTCGCCGTTTTTCATCAGCAATCCGTCGCGACCCACTTTGATATTGTCGACATCGGTGACGCGGCGCAGCGGTGAAAGAACAGAAATTTCGTAAGCGAGCCGGGGCAGTTCGTCGGCGGTAACGGCCGGAAAGCGCGGATCGCGCAGCGCGGCCAGCGTGGCCGTATCGCGCACGGTGATGTAGAGCGGCTTAACCGGCGATGTGTAGCCGATGCAGCCGCGCAGCGCTCCGTTTTCAGTGAGCGTAACGAATGCGCCGTACTCGCGGTTGAGGGTTTCGCTCGCGCTGGGCGCGGGCGCGTAGGGCTCTTTTTTTTCGATCATGTACTCGACCGATTTGCGAGCCAGCGTAAGCAGCTCGGATTTTTCCTGGTCGGTAAGCGAGAAGGGCGGAACCGTCTCGGCCGCGTGCGCGGTCTTGACGAAAAGATCGGCGCTATAGCCGACCACGCGCGAGTGGTCGCCTGTAATGTCGCCAGAGTTGGCGTACTTGAGCACCTCGGCCTTGTTGGCCCCCATCCGCTCGGCATAGATCATCGCGGCCACAATCGGCGCGCCGCCGCAGGCCTCCCAGGTGCGCGTTTGAAAGTTACGCGACATGCTGAAGTAGTCCCACGCCTCGAGCGCGTGCAGCGTCTTGTGGTCGATGGTTTCGGCCTCGGCGTAGGGGTGGTAGTGCGAAAGATCGGAGCTGGCCAGCACCAGCGTCTCGTGATCGTCGCGCAGCAGCTTGGCCAGCGCCACGCCCAGCGCGCGGCTCGATTCGTAGCTCTGATCGCCCATCACGATGGGAACCAGTTGGAAGTTGCCGACAACTTTTTGCAGCCAGGGCAGTTCGACTTCGACCGAATGCTCGGGAGCTTCCTTCGTTGCCTGATGTCCGCGGTCGGAAAGCTCGATCGTCGAGCTCATCTTCGCCAGCCGATGCGCGAATTCCTTATCGACGGGAACCTGACCGAGCGGCGTGGTGTAGGCGTCGCCGTCGTAAACCGATGTGAAATCGAAGCCCACGTAATGCGAAGGCGCGATCAAAACCACGCGCGAATACTTGTGCCCCTTGAGCGCCGCATAGGTATAGGCGGCGACCGGGCCCGAGTATGGATAGCCTGCGTGCGGCGCGACAGCGGCCAGAATCGTGCCATCGATTTTCGTCGGCGCAACCTGAGCCAGCATCTCGTCGATCATCTTCGAAAGTTCCCCCGGATCGGCGGGATAAAAAGCTCCGGCAACAGCGGCCGGGCGAATCTTCGGCTCGCCCTTGCCCGCCGCGCGCACGTGCAGAATCGGCGCTGTAAACATGAGTGCGATGCATTGCGCTGTCAACCAAGCCATGGTGGAACTCCTCATAATCTTCATGGTGCGAAACCTCGCGGGCGCTTACACGCGCCAGATGCCGGGAATGGCGTGCCGGCAATTGGGGCACGTCGAATCTTTGCGAATCAAAATTTTGTTGGCGACGAAACCGACGCGCTCGACCAGCAGTTTATGGCATTTGGGGCAATAGGTGTTTTGCGCCGGGTGGCCCGGCACGTTGCCGATATAAACGTAATGCAGCCCCTCGGCATCGGCGATGGCCTTGGCCCGCTCGAGCGTCGAAACCGGCGTGATGGATAAATTTTTGAGCAGATACTCGGGATGGAATTGCGTAAAGTGCAGCGGAACCTCGGGACCGAGATTGGTCTTGATCCACGAGGCTAGTCCGCGCAACTCGGCATCGCTGTCGTTAAGCGCGGGCACCACTAAGTAGACAATTTCTGTCCACTTACCCATTTTGCGCAGCGTCACCAGCGACTCCAGCACCGGCTTCAGTTGTCCGGTAACGACCTTCGAATAATAAGACTCGCTGAAGGCCTTCAGGTCGATCTTGACCGCGTCCATTTTGCCGTAAGCGCGCTCGAGCGAGTCGTGCTGCATGTAGCCGTTGGAAACAACAATGCTGCGCACGCCCGCTGCATGACCGGCGTCGGCGGTGTCCATCAGGTATTCGGCGAAGATCACCGGCTCGCTATAGGTATAGGCGATGGTGGGGCAATTGTTCTGGCGTGCGATCTCGGCCGCCTGATGCGGCGAGATGTACTGCGCGGGAATCTGCTCGGGGCGCGATTGCGAAATCTCCCAATTCTGGCAGAATTTGCAATTCACGTTGCAGCCGGCCGTAGCGATTGAGAAAGCCACCGTGCCGGGCAGGTAGTGGAAGAGCGGCTTCTTCTCAATGGGATCGACGTGGGCGGCGCAAACGCGCGAATGAACCAGCGTGTAATAAACGCCGCCGCGATTTTCTCTCACGCCGCAGTAGCCGCGTTCCTTGTCGCCCACCATGCACTCGCGCGGGCAGAGCTTGCACTTGATTTTGCGGTTGGCCAGCTTCTCGTAGAATCGCGCCTCGAAGACGAACTGCGCGTCGCTCTGCGTGCCGCCTTCGGCCACGGCGGGCACGGCGGCAGCCGTCTCGGCCAGCACGCCCGAGCCGAGCGCGGCGCCCGAAGCCAGCGCACAGCGCAAAAACCTGCGCCGGTCGAGCGATTCAGAGGCAACGAATTTGCAGTTCATAGTTCCCCTCCCCGGCGCAATTAAACCTCGACGACCGCAATGCGGTCTGGTTCGTTATGACCTAACCTGTGCTCGCGGTCGGCCGCGGTCGAGATGTAATGTGGCGCGCGCCCCTCGGCTTCAAGCGTCTTAAAGCCCATCTCGGCGCGCTTGCGCTCAATCAGCCGCCAGCCGGTCGCATCGTGCGCCACAGGATCTTGCGCGACCAGCAAACTGTTGGCCCGCCAACTACGCTCGGGCTTGAAGCCCGGCCCGCCCTCGTACATCGCGGTAGTGGCGTCGCAGACGACGAGTTTCATCCGCGAGCGAATTTCGGACAGCATGTTCAGGTCGGCCACATATGGATTGCAGCCGTTGGGATGGTACTTATTGGGATTGTGAATCGCGCCGTACATGTTTTTCAGCGCCAGCGTTACGCCCGCGCCGTCGTGGTCCTTGAGCACAGGCAGATTGATGAGCACGCTCGAATGCGTCAGCAGCTTTGAGAGCCGCCCGCCCACGCTGCCCCAGGCCGAAAGCTCCTCCTCGTAGCCGGCGCGGTCCGTGCCGTAGCACTGCACGCGATTGCCGCCCACTGCGATGTGAAAGCCGGCGCGTTCCATCTCATCGCTCTCGCGATCCCAAACAATGATGCGCGAAGGTTTGACGCCGGCCTGCTGCAACCGTTCGCAGACGGCAATCACTAGCTCGACGTTGGTTGAGATGCCGCGGCCGCCGAGCGTGTTGACTTTAAGGCCAACGGTATCGTTCGCTCCGGCAATGCGCCGCCATGCGGCAAGAATTTTTTCTTGCGTCGCCTCGGCCGAATGCTCAAAGAGCGCCACCATGGCGCGATCGAGCAGCGCCAGAATCCGCCCCTGATCGACCGCCGAGCCGGAACCGCGAAGCTGCGGATCGCGAGCAACCACGACGCGTGATTTCGCGCCCACAGCAATCGGCTCGGCCGCGGCGCCAAGAGCCGAGTCGAAAGCCGCACCCGCGCCCAGCGCCGCAGCACCCGTAAAACACTGCGCGAGAAAATTCCGCCGGCTTGAGTCGCCCAGATCGGCCATTTGAGAGCTCCGAGGCTCGTGTATCTCAGGCCTAACGCCGTTGGCAATCGATTGCAGTGACGCGCGGCACCGCAGGCTCCGCGCGCGATCTTTTATCAGTTTTTAGAAATCGACGTGCAACCGCGCAGCCGGCACAAAAACCGGGCCGCGGTCGCGATTGTAGCCGGGCGCGACGATTGCCGAGCCGCCCACCATGCCGTAGAAGCCGCGCCAGATATGTGCGTTGTAGTAGATCTCGGCAACATTCTCGCGCCCGTACTTCAAGTTGCCGTCGCCCAGCAGAAAACCCTGCCCGCCGTTGCGCAAATAGTTTTGGTGGTCGCGCTTGATGGCGTTTGAAACAAAGGCCACGCCCAGCTTGTCGTTGGGCCTCTGCCAGCTTTGGCCGTTGTAGTCGCCGCCGACAGAAACCGTTTGCCCCACCTCGGTGTAGGCGAAGGATTCGTGCTGGTCCTCGTTCCAGCCGAAGCGCGCAAAAAGCCGCAGGCTGGCCGTAACCTCCTGCTCGGTGTTCACCCCAAAGCCGTACTTCACCGCGCCAAAGCTCTCGGTAGCGATGATCGAAGGCACAGCGACCTTGCCCGCCTGATACTGCTCGACCGACTCGCGGTACTCGCCCATGTGCGCGTGGTTAACATAGCCGAGCAGACGCACCGCGCCCTTGCGCTTGGAGTCGAGCAGCCGCGCGAACAATCCCTTGCGCAATTCGAACTCCCAATCCTGACTATTGGCGCGGCTCAAAGCCCAATCGAGATCGATACCGTTGGCCACCGTAGGCATGGCGGCAAAACCGTAGCGTGCTGACCAGACGCGGTCGTCGTACTCCAGAATGCCAGCCACCGTGTAGCCGCGCGTGTCNNTCCCATGCGCCGTTGTTGTCGATGGTCCAGTTGGTAAATTGCAGGTGGCTGTCCGAGCCAACGGAATTGGCGTCGAAGCCATCGGGCAGCCCCATCTTGCCGAGGCGAATTTCAAAGCGCCGCGCGGGAACCTTCGTCGCCAGCGCGAATGGGCCGCGCTCCTGGTCGACCATTTCATCGGTCAGCCCGATGACCTGATGAATCACGCCGCGGGCCAAGTAAGGCTTGGAACCGAGGTTAGGGTTGCGCACCACGTCGAGATTGGTTTCGCCCGCCAACCCGAGTGCCTGCGAAATGCCGCGCCCGCCGGCGTTTTCGAAGTCCACAATCAGATCGGTATTCCAGCGCGTGTTCGGCCGCAGTTGATAGCCCAGATAAAGCGTCGCCACTTCGGAAGCCTTGGCCTCTAAAGCATCGCGCATGCTGTTCGCACCCTCATACGGCGAGTGAAAGCGGCCATGCATCTGGAAGATGCTGTTGGCCTGCCCTGAAACCCAGTAGCGAGCACTCTCGGAATGCGGCGCGATCGTCAGCAACGGCGCGGCCGTGATGGAATCGCGATCTGAACCAGCGATTTGCGCCGTCACGCGCGCGGCCGCCACCAGCGCCACGAGGGCAAAAAAGAGAGCGAACGGATTGGAGCGGCGGCTGGACATAGAATGAAGAGGCTACGATACCCCCACAGAGTAGATACCATACCCCCGGTGGGTATTGTCAAGCGGAGGAATAACGCCATGCCGCCCATGAATCGGGAAAAAATGAAACTGCTGCAACGCGTAAAAAAAGTGCGAGGCCAATTGGATGCCGTCGAGCGTTCGCTCGACTCCGAAGAGGATTGCGGCGATCAACTGATGTTGCTGGCCGCGGTCCGCGGCGGCGTCAACAGCCTGATGGCCGAAGTGTTGGAGACGCATATCCGCTTCCACCTGGTCGACGGAGCCAAGGAACAGATCGCTCCCGAGCTGGCCGAAGACTTGATCGATCTGGTGCGCGCCTATCTGAAATAGCGTCATGGCCGAAGGCGATCTCTTCTCCATAATCTATCGGTTAGTAGCGGCGGCGATTGTGAACGCCAGTTGAAAGCACGTCGTCTTACGGCCGCCGTCCGAGCGGGCGCGGCCAAAGGCTGATAAAATAAGGCTAGCCGCGCTGTGCGGCTTTTTACTTCCCTCAACACCCCGAGGGCCCGCGCGGCCAAATCCGAAAGAAGGAAAAATATTTAAGTGAGCCAGACGATACGCAATATCGCCNNCCATCATTGCCCATGTGGACCACGGCAAGACAACGCTGGTCGATGCAATGTTAAAGCAGGCCGGCACCTTCCGCGCCAACGAGCAAGTGGCCGAGCGCGTCATGGACTCGAACGAGTTGGAGCGCGAGCGCGGCATTACGATTTTGGCCAAAAACACAGCCATCCACTACGGCGGCGGCAAAATCAACATCGTCGATACGCCGGGCCACGCCGACTTTGGCGGCGAAGTGGAACGCGCGCTGAAGATGGTCGACGGCGTCATGCTGCTGGTTGACGCGGCCGAAGGGCCGCTGCCGCANNACGAGATCTACGATCTGTTCATCGACCTCGACGCCGATGAATCGCAGCTCGACTTTCCGGTTCTCTACGCAGTAGCCAAAACCGGCGTGGCAAGCACCGATCCGACCGTACCGGGCACGGATCTCAAGCCGCTATTTGACGCGATTGTCGAGACGATCCCTGCGGCCACCGGCGATCCGGAAGCCACGCTGCAGATTCTCGTCGCCAATCTCGACTACTCCGAATACTTTGGGCGCATCGCCATCTGTCGCGTATTTCAAGGCACGCTGCATGTTGGCGACGAGGTCAACATCTCCAAGCGCGACGGCTCGCTGCATAAAACCAAGATCACCAAACTGTTCACCTTCGACGGCCTCAAGCGGACCGAAATTGAAGAGACCACAAAAGGTGACATTGTGGCCGTGGCCGGCGTCGAGGGCATCACCATCGGCGAGACGATCACCAGCGTCGAAAATCCCGCGCCGCTGCCGCTGATCATCATCGACGAGCCGACCATCGCGATTCAGTTCAGTGTGAACACTTCACCCTTCGCCGGTCGCGAAGGCCAATTCGTCACCAGCCGCAACCTGCGCGAACGGCTGGAAAAGGAACTGCTCGCCAACGTTTCGATCCGCGTTGAAGAAACAGGCGCGCCCGACACCTTTAAAGTGCTGGGCCGCGGCGAACTGCAGTTGGCCATTCTCATCGAGATGATGCGCCGTGAGGGCTTTGAGCTGATGGCCGGCCGGCCCGAGATCGTCACCAAGGTGGTTGACGGCGTGCGCATGGAACCGGTCGAACACTTGACCATCGACATTCCCGAGCAGTTCACCGGCGTGGTGATTGAAAAACTCGGCCCCCGCAAGGGCGAAATGACCAAGATGCACAATCACGGCTCAGGCCGCGTGCGTCTGGAGTTCCGCGTACCCAGTCGCGGCCTGATCGGTCTGCGCAGCGAAATGCTGACCGAGACTCGCGGCACCATCGTCATGAACTCGATCTTCGACGGCTATATTCCCTACCAGGGCGAAATTCCACAGCGGCCCACCGGCGCGATGATCTCCGACCGCAGCGGCATTACCACCACCTATGCGCTCAATGGATTGCAGGAGCGCGGCCGGCTTTTTGTCGGCGCGGGCGTCGAAGTCTACGAGGGCATGATTATCGGCGAGCACTCGCGCGACAAAGATCTGGACGTGAACGTGGTCCGCGAAAAGAAGCTAACCAACATGCGCGCCTCGACTGCCGACGATTCCATCCGCCTGGTTCCCTACTCCACGCTCAACCTTGAGCAGTGCATCGAATTCATCGCCGACGATGAATTCGTCGAGGTCACGCCGACTTCGCTACGGCTGCGCAAAAAAGTGCTGCAAGCCAACATACGCCCCAAGCAGTGGGAGAAGAATCAGGCATAGCAGAGCAAGTATCGTACGACTAAACCCAGAAAGGGCGCACAAGCAAAATGTGCGCCCTTTCTGGGTTTAGAGCAAATCTCTTGTAGGTGTAGAGTGGCTTTGAAGGGGCACGGCTTTAGCCGTGCCGTAAGCTCAATCAAATCAACGCGGCCTTTAGGCCCTGAGGGATGATTTTTCCTCTATACCATCAGAAAATTTGCTCTAAAGCCTCCGCTTCGCCTCCAGCACGCGCGCAAGCGCCTCATCGGCGGTTGCGCCAACCGATGACAGATGCCCCATCTTGCGCCCGCGACGAGCTTCGCGCTTTTCGTAAAGATGCAACCGCACGCCGGGAACTTCCAGCGCGGCGGCAAAATTCGGCGCGCCATTAGCCGCATCGAGCCAAACCTCGCCCAGCAGGTTGGCGATTGCGCAAGGCACAATCAGCTCCGTTGAACCCAGCGGCAAATTGCACGCCGCGCGCACCAGTTGCTCAAACTGGCTGGTGGCGCAGCCGCGCTCGCTCTGGTGGTAGCTGTTATGCGGCCGCGGAGCCAACTCGTTGATGTAGAGCTCGCCCTGCTTCGTCACAAACAATTCCGCGCAAAGCAGCCCTTCGATGCCCATCTTCGTAACCAGATCGACGGCCACTTCTCCGGCGCGCTTTTCCAGCGCCGCGGGAACCCCCGAAGGCAATACGCTCCAGGCTAGAATCTGATTTTCATGATGATTACGCGCGGCGGGAAATGCGCGCACCTCGCCCGACGGGCTGCGGGCGGCCATCACGCTGATCTCGCAGTCGAGTTCCAACGCTTGCTCGGCCACCGCCGGCCGCTCGCCAATCGACCGCCAGGCCTCGGCGATCGCGGCTTCTGTCGGCGGAAAACTTCCTTCATCCAATCCGATGCGCGCCTGTCCGCGGCCGTCGTAGCCTCCGCGGCCGATCTTCAAAAACACGCGCCCGCCCAGCGCTTCCACCGCCGCGCGCAATTCTTCTTCGCTGCGCACCACGCGGAATGGCCCGACCGGAAATCCATTCTCCGCCAGCCAGCTTTTTTGCAGCGTCTTGTCCTGGATGATGCGCACCGGTTCGACGCCCGGCCGCAGCGGCGCAATCCGCGCCACCTCTTGCAGCGCATCCACGCCGATCTGCTCGATCTCGAGCGTCACCGCATCGGCGCCCGTGGCCAGCCGCCGCGCGGCTTCCACGTCATCCCAACGGCCCACAATCGTTTCGTCCACAACAAAGCTCGCCGGGCAAGCCTGCTCGGGATCCATCACGCGCACCCGGTAGCCCATCGTCCGCGCCGCCATGGCCACCATCCGGCCCAACTGTCCGCCGCCAAGAATCGCCAGCAAGCCGCCCGGCGCAACCACTTCAGATTTTTTCCTCGATGCTTCGCTCACTTCGCCGCGACCTCGTCCAGCGTTTGGTCGAGCACCTCTTGCGTGCGCGCGGCGCGCCATGCGGCCAATCGCTTGTAGAGCGCCTCGTCGGTCGTCGCCAGTATTTCAGCAGCCAGCAACGCCGCGTTGGCAGCGCCCGGCTTGCCGATCGCCAGCGTTCCCACCGGTACGCCCTTCGGCATTTGCACAATCGATAGCAGCGAATCCATTCCATTCAGCAGCGTTGCCGGAACCGGCACGCCCAGCACCGGCACCAGCGTTTTGGCCGCCAACATGCCGGGCAGATGAGCCGCTCCGCCGGCGCCTGCGATAATCGCCCGCAGCCCGCGCTCGCGCGCCGTTTCCGCGTACTTAAAGAGCCAATCCGGCGTGCGATGCGCGCTGACGATCCGCGCCTCGTGCGGAATCTCCAGCGCCTCTAAAATCTCCACGGCGGCCGACAGCACTCCATAGTCGCTCTTGCTGCCCATCACCACGCCCACTAACGGTTGTTCGCTCATAATGAAATTATACGAGGCAAGCTAGTTAACTGTTCAGTGCCTGTGCCAGGCCTCCACCGCCACTTCCACCACCGCGAACAGCACGCTGACCGCCGCCAAAAACCCCTTTGCCCGTTGCCAATTCTGCTCATGCCGCTCCATGCGCCGCTCCAATTCAACCAGTCGCCCGCCGTTGCCGTCGCCGATCAATGCCGTCATCTGCGACTTGAGCACGCTTAAGTCGCTCAGCACCTGGGCCTCGAATTCGTTGATGATACGCATCCACCGTACTCCGTCTTATTGCCGCTCACGAGCTCAGCGCCAAGTTCACAAAAATCGCCGTCGAAAACTCCGAATAATTCGGCGGCGTCGAGCCGTCGTACATCCGGATATAAAACCTATCGTTCACTTGCCTGCGCGAAAAAGTTAGGTTCTGTTCCGAACCGCGCATCACCAGGCCGGTGTCCTCTCCGGCCATAAAAGCAAAATCGCGCAGCCGGATCTCGAAACCTCCGCCCGTCGGCGG
Source organism: Acidobacteriaceae bacterium (assembly GCA_003156495.1). GTDB lineage: Bacteria > Acidobacteriota > Terriglobia > Terriglobales > Acidobacteriaceae > Telmatobacter. The sequence continues at coordinate 5,183 of PMHC01000115.1, read as the reverse complement.
AGCCAATCCCGTATTGACCGTCACCGTGCTGCCATTCACCGCCGTAACCGTAAGTTGGTTTAAGTTCGCCAGCACGGTCAGATTCGCCGTCACCGGCAGCCAGGCGCTTTCCGGAACCGTTGTACTGGTCTTGATCGCCAAATCGTCGGCCCAGTCGTTGGCAAAAGCCACGTCATACTCAACTAAGTCTGGATAACTCGAGCTATAACTCACCTTCACTGACCGCACTACCACCTGCGCGTTCAAGCTCGTCGATGCCGCTTTCAATTGCAGCTCGTCGCCCGGCCAATCGTCTGTGGCAAAGTTGCTTTGATTGCCCTTGTAGCTTCCGCTCCACAGCGCGCTGGCGCTGGCTGCGGCCTGTGCAATCGTCTGCGCCGCGTTGCGGCAGTCGGCCGAGCTGCGCGCCGCCGGGCTGGTGACCGAGCCGATCCAAACTGCCACCGAGGGCGAGCCTGCGGCGGCAAGTGCCGTCTGGCTGCTGGTATTCACCGCGCGTCCTACGGCCCGGCCCGTCGTGCGATAGTGAGCCGCGACTAACTCACCCGATGCCGGCGCGTATCCGGTATAGAAAACCAGCTTGCCCGCGCGCTCTATGTGGCATTCGGCCGATTCGGCCGTCGAACCGATGCGTCGCGCATAAGCTCCGCCATTCGACGGAGTGCTTACGACCCACCCCGTGCCTAAGTTCGTCAAACGTACGGAGCGTATCGAACCAACTAAGTTGACGCTACTGGCAGGCACCACCATGCAGCTTCCAGCCAGGTTAGTTACCACGCCATCGTAAAGTATAACTGGCGTAGCGCCGATTCCGTTGGCGAACTCCTGAATCTCCATCTGAATCTTGCCCGGCGCAATGATCCAATCGCCGCCCTCCGCGATCTCGCCATTGTCGCCGAAGGAGTAATAGGCCGATTGCGCCCGCTCGCACTCCGGGCAATAAACGCGAATGCGCAGTGTGTATTGATAAGAGGAGTTCAGCGAATAAGCAGTACCAACAACTGCCCCCTGCACGGTCGGTTGCAAGGTGACCGTTTCTGAGCTGGCTGTCGTAACCTTAAAACCCGCTGTGCAATCGGAGGCGATTTCGAGACCCGTAAAAAAACCGGCCATTATCCCCGTGCTGCCGGCCGAAAGCGTTACTCCGGCCACCTCCAACAACAGAGTCCCACCCATCTCAATCGGATCGCGCCAGGTCAGCAGCGTATCGCCGTCGGTGCCGTTTCCTCCGCTCATCGTCAGCCCGCTCGCGCCCAAAGTCAGATAACTGCCGCCGGAAACGCCCCACACCTTTTGGTCGATTACAGACTCGTTAAAAAGTTCGTCGATAATTGTGGACTTAGACGAAGAAGGGAAATACGGATCTGCGGTTAGCTCAAAGTCCGTAGTGCTCCCATCACCCTCAAAGTACTCCGTCACATAGGCCACTGGCTCGTTCTCGCCGCAAACCGTAACATCGTTGGCCAGCGCGCGCTTTACGCCAGATGTAAACGATAAACCGGATAAGTTCAGCGCGCCGCTGCTTTCGTCAAGAATATGTACCGTAGACGCGATGGAGGCAAGTTGGATCACCCCATTAATCACGCGATAGGCCGCCCGCGCCATACTGGCGGCCTGCCCAGCCTTTTCGCTCCAGTTCGCGCCCCGGCCGGAAGTATAATTGCTCACCACGGTCGCCAATGACAGCCCGCTTGTAGAAAGCACTGACGAGCCTGTATGCGTAACCAGCGCGGCGAGCAGCGTACTGGCGTATTCCCTGGCGGCAATAGCATCCGACGAAACAAAATATTGATCCAGTAGCAGCTCGTCGCTTGTCGCCTCAATCGCGATGCGATAGCGCGGCCCTTCGATCCCTACTCCCGCATATTCGGGCAATGGAGTTACTGCAACATATCCGGTAAAGTAAGTCGTTCCATCGTCACCAGTCACTTTCATAGTCTGAAAGCGCGCCGGCGTCGCCAGACTGCCATTCACAGGCAGGCTCAGCCACAGCAGGCAGATCGAAGGCGCATTCAACTTACGCTCGATCGTTAGTGGGTGCGCCGCATCGAGCGCGGTCGTGTACTCCACTCCTTGGATCGTAATTTTCATCGCGCCTCTCTAGCACTGATTTGTAGCTGTTCTAGACCAACGTCTTTGACGCAGGCAAATAGCTTCGATAGCAAATTACCCGCTCACCGTCGAGCGGATCGGTAACCGGCAGCGCCATATATTGTCCTTTAAGCAGCACGCGTGACAATCCACCCTCATTTTTTCCGTTCAATGGCAGTACGGCCTCTTCCGCGCCCACCATAGTCTGCAACCGGGGATAATGGTAAAAAATCCTTTCGCCCTGGCTTCCTTCCACGACAAACAGCGCCGACCACTCCTGATAGAAACAGCCGCCCTCGCGGTCGACAAATCCAGTAACAACCTGCACCTTTGCACCTGAAGCCGGAGCGCCGCCCGGCAGCGCTTCGTCCAGTTTTAACCCAGTTGACGTAACTGTAGAAACCATCCCCACATTGAATGTAATGCGCCGGATATAATCCACGTCGCTGAGCGCCGTTTTGACATACGCACCCGAAATAGGTGTTCCCACATAGCCGGTTTGGTTCGAGTAATCCACATCGACAGCGATAATCGAACCGACACTGAACCATACTAAGTCGGAAGAAGACAGCAGAATCGATGTACTCGTTGATCCGCTTAGCGGTGTAACAGCCGCCGCGGCCGTCGCGCCATCGGCAGCCAAACTCACTCCGCTAGCCGGCAACAGAAGATTCATATGCTGTGAACCTGTCGCCAAAGCCATCGTCAACTTAGTCCAACTTAGAAACTCAAAGCTGACCTGAGCCTGCAAGCTTTCGCGCACCTGTTCAAGCGGTGCCGCTGGAATACCGGTTAATAGCGGCGCGGTTTTGCTGGCCGGCTTACGCGCGAAATTCTGAATCCACCCCAGGTTGATCCACGGGCTAGGCGGTGAATCCAAACTAAAAACACCCTGCTCGGCAGGATCGAAAAGTACCGGCGTCTGCGTCGAACGCGCCACTGGCGCAAAATAGGCGCGCACTCGCCGCGTCGCTGGCGCTGGAGCGGAAAACCAAGTGGAAGACATTTATTCTCCCTCCTCCTGGTAGCTGTAGACCATCACGTTGGCGCTACGACCGATTTGGTCGAGCTGCACGGTAATTGCCGTAAAGGCGGGTTCATCCCAAAACACATTGGTCAACATAGCGGCAGCCGGCGTCGCCGTGTAGTTGAGCTTGGCGGTGTAGAAAGGTCGTAACATCGAAAGTAATTCCTCGTCCATCGCACTTAATGCGCGACCGCGATCCAATCCGCCAAAGCCCTGCGTCCCGCAGGTTTGGTAGAGGATCTCGCATTGCTCGGCTACCATCGTTGCCGGCAGATCCGTATCCGCGCCCAAGCCGAGCCAACGCAAGACAAATACATCGTTAGGCAGTTGGCTAAAAGGGGCCTCGGCTTCCTCCATTAGAATCCCCGGTCGTTCCGCGCCGCGTAACAGCGTCGTTCTTTCGGGATTGATCGTCGCCAGCCGCGTACGCAGCGCCATGTAGAAAGAATCTTTCGCATTTTGCATGACAGATCTCAGTTCTTAGTTGTCAGTAGTTACACTGCTTGCGTTCGCGCTTCGTGCAGAAGCAGCCGATAAAGGTATACCTGTCCAAAAGCCTCGTTAGCTGAGACCGATTCGATCAGATAATCTTGTCCGCCGACCGTCACGCCGAGAGTCATTGAAAACAGCGACTGCGCCGAAGCCAGATCGAGCGCATTTACTTGTTGCTCGACGCTCGTGGCCGACACGAGCAACTCCCACTTCGGCTCGTTGTTCTCCTTCCAGGAGGGGCGTAGCTTGCGCATGACCGCGGGGCTGATCGCTACTTCGGCAAATGTCGTCGCCACCAACCCCAGTTCCAGCATGTTGCTATCGGCCTCTGTGCCGGTCACGCGCAACAGGGCCGTAGTTCCTGTCACGCTCCGCAGAAGGGCATCGGCCAACATCCGCGGCGCTCCTGTCGAGTTGCGCGGCGACGTATCGCTCATCGTTCACCCCAGCCTGTTCGCCACGTACGGACGCAACCACGCCTGCACTGTTTCGTCGATCAGCGAACTTGAAAAATACTTCATCTGCATGGTGTCGATCTTGCTCATGCTTGCATTCAGCGCCGGCGTCGCCTCCGCATTGCGCACAAGCTGCGCGCAAGCTGATTTCACGTCGTCGCCGATTGTCGCCAAGCCAGCCGTATATGTTACTTGCACCTCGTTGTAGGGCAGCCCAAAGATATTCCACGGCAGCGTAAGTTCGCCGGTATTTGCGTCGCAATCCACCAGGCTGATGTCGATCGCCGTCCATGATCCCGGTAGCGAAAACACCCATACGATCTGCGACAGCAATTCGTTAGGCAATTCGCCGCGCCGGGGCTTTGCATACCGGCCCTTAATGCTTACCAACGACGAGGTCGCCGATCCTAGAGGTACCAGCGGAAGATAACTCAGCCGCACCGTCTGCGAACCGGTCGTAATACGCAACCGCTCTTCGTACTGAATCACATTCAGATCCGGCCTCCGACAATAACTATTGATTAGCGCCGTCGCCGCTGTAATCCAGTCCGCCGTCGTTCCCGCGGGCAATCCATAGTTGGTATATTCGGCTGGTTCTAGATAGGCCATCATATTTCCTTTCGCAGTTGCCAGCTATCGGTCATCAGTTATCAGTAATTGGTTAAGCTCCGAGGTTCTGTTGCTCGATGTGTATCAGCAGGAACCGTACACGAATCACTGATAACTGAAGACTGACAACTGTTCTTCCTACCGCTCGACCAGCACCTGATAGTGCGCGAAGTTCGCCCCCTTCACTACCGGCGCGCCAAACTTAACCGCTACATACTGATAAGCCAGCGAACTGGGCAGTCCGAGTTGGAAGATCCGTGGCGCAGGATCTCCGAGCCAGTGATACTCGATCAGATCCTCGGTCACGATGTAAGCAGGAAGCGTCGCGCTTCCGCTGCCCGGAGTGCCCGTATAACTCAAACTCCAATCCGGAATCAGTGGCAGATCGCCGGCCTGCGTCGAGAGCATCTTCACGCGGAAGCCGCTGGTGATCTGGTCGGTATTCAGCACCACGTTGTATTCGCTCTTCATCTCCTGGTCGATCAGATCCAGCAGCACCGGGTTGGCGT
>PMHC01000323.1 GCA_003156495.1 Acidobacteriaceae bacterium | reverse complement strand
ATTGGTAAAAATGCTCTAATACCCCGATACACCCATGATGAAAAGCTCTCCTGGGTGCCCCACCTTCACCGTCCGCCGAAGCGGACGGCTAAGGTGGGCTGGAAAAAGCTTCGCACTTTACAGCAACTGCGAATAGGCTCTACCGGCGGCCGTAGCCATGCGGGCGAAGCTGAGGCTTGACGGGCAGGTCGGTTTTTCCCTCGGGATAGACGACGAGGAATCGGTCCTGGCCTTCGCCGACGCTGGCGGTTTCAACGCCCTCGAGCGAACGGCAAACGAGATGCATCTGGCGTCGCTCGCGGCTGTTCATGGGCGGAAAGCTGTAAGGCATGCCGGTCTGGCGAACCTTTTCAGCCGCGGCTTCGGCGGCCATACGCAATTCCTGGGCGCGAAGGGCCTTAAAGTTGGCGGCGTCGAAGCTGACGAGGTTGTACTCGTGGTGTTCGAGGTGGAGTATCTGCGCGCTTAGAGTTTCCAATGCGAGCAGCAGTTCGCCGTTGTGCTGAACAACAAGCGGGACATCGGGTCCGGCCAGCTCGACATAGATTTGGCGGGATTCAATGCCTTCGGGATCACGCGCTCCATCGCCCGCCGTAATGCGGTATTTTAGGCGCAATCCACCCAGCTTGTTAAGGTGGTTGAGAAAACCGGCGATCATCTGAGCAGCGCTTTGCAGGTCTTCAATTGGCATACAAACTAAGTATCGCAGAGAAGTGCAAAAAACACAGAAGAAAAATAGAGGGCTTTGGAGCGGAACCGGGAATGTTACCTTGAGGTTAGAACCGACCCCGGTTAAAACGATGCCCCGAAAACCGGCTCAATCCGTCTCCCCGGCGCAGGCGCTTTTTGGCCTTTTGCGGCTGATTTTGCCGCTGGCCGGAATGGCGTTGGCGCACGCGCAGGGTGGGCCGCCATTTATTACCGACGACCCCGGCACGCCGGGCGACCGGCATTGGGAGATCAACCTTGGCTGGACGGCAAGCCACAATCCCGGCCAATCCTCCTACCAGATGCCCGACGTGGACATGAACTACGGCTGGGGCGAGCGCCTTCAGCTCAAGTATGAATTGTCGCTGGCGGTGGCCACCGACAGCCGGAACGCGACGGCGGTGGGATTGGGCGAGTCGCTGGTCGGCATGAAATGGCGCTATTACGAACGCCACCACGCGGGCGAGCCCAAAAGCGACGAAAACATGATTTTTTCGCTGGGAACCTATCCGCAAGCCAGCATCAACAATCCCACAGCCTCAGTACGCCGCGGCATCGTAGAAAACGGGCCGCAATATTACCTGCCCGCGGAGTTTACGGCCCGCGCGGGGCCGGTCGAGCTGAATGGCGAGGTGGGCCGTTGGTTCGGCAACCGGCTAACGCCCAGCCGTTGGGGACGGGGGTTGATCGCCGGCCACGAGTTCAACGACCGTACGGAGCTTTACGCCGAACTGTACGACCTGCAAGACGCCAACCGCATCGATAACGCGGCCAAGCAGCGCGCGTTCACATTCGACCTCGGAGGACGGCAGACGCTGGACCGCGCCAGCCGGATGCGCCTGCTCTTCATGGGCGGGCGGGCAATTCAGCATGTGACGCGAAGCAACGGCGAGCCAAGCTGGATTGCCTACGTGGGCTTGCAACTGCTGCTCGGCCCCCAAAGCGCGACGAAGCCGTAAAAGATTTTTGCCGCTTTCTCCGGCGATAGAGAAAATTTCTTGTCGGTGTAGAGAGGCTTTGAAGGGGCACGGCTTTACTAGCCGCGGCCAGCGGAAAAACGCCGCCGGAGCAGCAAAAAGTGTCAGGGCACGACTTGAGTCGTGCCGCAGAAAATGCCCATAAATCGCGGGCTTTAGCCCCTGAGGAATGATTTTTTCCTCTATACCATCAGGCGATTTGCTCTAGGAAATCTTCACCCGGCGCGCGCTTCATTTCCATTTGATTTTTTGGGGGCGCCCGCTCCGTCGCTGCGGCGCGCCAGTGCACAATAAAAACATGCCCACCGACGAGATTGTTTTAACCGCCGCCGAGGCGCGGGTTCTCGGCTCGCTGATGGAAAAAGAGGCGACCACGCCGGAGTACTATCCGCTCTCGCTGAATGCGCTGGCAAACGCCTGCAATCAGCGCTCGAACCGCGAGCCGGTGATGGCCCTCGGCGAAGAAGAAGTGCGCCAGGCCCTCGGCAGGTTAGAGGAGTTGGGACTGGCGGAGCTGGCGCGCGCGGCCGAAGGGCGCGTGGCCAAATACGAGCACCGGCTGGGCGAGGCCTTCAACTTCAGCCGCGCTGAAACGGCGCTGCTCTGCGTTCTGTTGCTGCGCGGGCCGCAGACGGTCGGCGAATTGCGCGGGCGCACCGAGCGCATTTATCACTTTGGCGAGATTGCCGACGTGTCAGCCGGATTGCAAAAGCTCTTCGAACGCCAGCCGCCGCTGGCCGTCGTGCTGCCGCGCCAGCCCGGAACCAAGGAGCCGCGCTACGCGCATCTGCTCTCGGGCCCGGTAGAAGCGATTGCGGCCGCGCCGGCAATGGCGCCTCAGCCGGCGGCAGGCCCGTCGGACGAACGCATCGAACGGCTGGAAACCAGCGTCGCCGAACTACAGGCGGAAGTAGCCGAACTGCGACAACGGTTCGATAAACTAACCGAGCCAGCACAAAGCGATTAAAGCATTTTTTCTGTTGCTGCAGAGTGGTTTTGAAGGGGCACGGCTTCAGCCGTGCCTTAAACCCAATCAAATCAACGTGGCCTTTAGGCCCCGAGGGACGTTTTTCTCCCCCTGGTCCAAAATTCAGAGTTTTTCCGCTCGCCGCGGCGAGTTTAGCCCCTGAAGGCAGCTTCGTTTCCCGCTACCATTTCTGAAAACGCTCTGGTCTCTGTCCGCATCATTTCGAACCATCCAGATTCGAAATCAGCCGGTCACGATCTCCGAAAAATCGGCAATCGTCGAAAAGCTGCGCAGCACCTCGTCGATCAGCCCCAGATGCGCGCCGCGAATCTTTTCGTCGGGATCGAGCACCATCACCTTGTCGAAGAAGGCATCCACCGTAGGCCGCAGCGTGGCAATCAACGCCAGCGCCGCCGCATAGGTCCGCTGATCGCGAAGTTTGGCCACGCGCGGCGCCAGCAACGATGCCGCATCGGCCAACTGCTGCGCTTCGTCGGCCAGTTTCACGCTTTTAGGCGAGCCCAGCGCGAAGCCCTTCTCTTTGGCCTGCCGCAGAATATTTTTGATGCGCTTGAAGGCGACCGAAACCGCTGCAAAATCCTCCGAGCCGCGCACATTGGTCAGCGCCTCGGCGCGGGCAATCGCGTCGCGCACATCGTCTGCATCGGCGGCCACAACGGCGTTCACCACGTCGTAGGCAAAGCCGCGCACATCCTTCAAATAAAAGTTCAGCCGCTCGCGGAGAAAGGCCGCAACCTGCTCCTTATTTACCGCTTCAGTGCCGGAGGCTTCGAGAAGCTCATTCAGCGTGAGCGGAAGTTCGCTCTCGGCCAAAATCTTCACGATCGAATTCGCCGCGCGGCGCAGCGCAAAGGGATCTTTCGAGCCCGTCGGCGCCATGCCGATGCCGAAGAGCGCCACAATCGTTTGAACGCGGTCGGCCAGCCCGAGCAGTTGGCCCTCCACCGTCGCGGGAATCGCGTCTTCAATCGAGGCCGGCGTGTACTGGCTATAAATCGCTTGCGCGGTTTTATCGCCAAGCCCTTGCGCCTTGGCGTACAGCCCGCCGATGACGCCCTGCAGCTCGGTAAATTCCTTAACCAATTCCGTAGTCAGATCGGTCTTGGCCAGCTCAACGGCCCTCAGCAACGCGGCTTCGTCGAAAGCGACCCCGGCAGTCTTGACCTTGATGGCCAGCGCGCGCGTCACATGCAGATTTTCGTCGGTCTTCCAGGCGTAGCTCCAGGCTTCGCCCTTCTGCGCCTGCGGACGGAAGAATGTGACTTTTTTCAAACTCTCCACGCGGCTCGCTAGCGGCGTTTTCTGATCCACATCCCAGAAGAATCGCGCGTCCTTGAAGCGTGCCCGCAACACTTTTTGATTGCCGTGGCGAATGGTATCCGCGCCTTCTTCGTCCACCTGAATGTTCAGCACCGTAAGAAAGTGCGGCGCCAGCTTGCCCTTCGCGTCTTCAACGGCAAAGTATTTCTGGTGGTCGCGCATCACCGTGACCAAAACTTCTTCGGGCAGCTCAAGATACTCGGGCTCAAAGTCGCCCAGCAGCACCGTGGGCCACTCGGTCAAATGCACAACGGTTTCAAGCAGCGCGTCATCTTTGCGCCAGCGCGCGCCGGCAACTTTAGCGGTGGCCGCGTCGAGAGATTTAACGATCAGCTTGCGGCGCTCATCGGCGTTGACGACGACTTTGGCGGCGCGCAGCGCTTCGGCATAGTCGGTGGCCTTGGCGATCGTGACCGGTTGGCCGCCATGCAAAATGCGATGGCCGCGGCTCTTGTTGCCGGCGGCAATGCCCGCGATCTCGAGCGGCACAACTGTCGAATCAAGCAGTGCGACGACCCAGCGAATGGGCCGGACAAAGCGCTCCGGCTTGCCCGCGCGCCAGTACATGTTTTTAGCCCAGTAAATCGAGAGCACTTCCCTGGGCAGCTCGGCGACCAAAATCTCATCGGCGGTACGTCCCGGACGCTTCACCGTCGCGCCCACATACTCGCCCTTGGGCAGCGTAACTTTATGCAGCTCGTTGATGCCCACGCCGGCTTTCTTCGCGAAGGCGTTGGCGGCCGGGCTCGGCACGCCATCCTTGAAGGCGATCTTCCACGAAGGGCCGGTCATCTTCTCTTCGGCATCGGCCTGCTTGGCCAAAACTCCCGTGGCCAAAACGGCCAGCCGGCGCGGCGTCGAGTAAGTAACAACCTTGGCATCGGCGGCCAGCAGCCGCTCGCGGGTGAGCAGATCGGTGACGCGGCGGCCGAGTTCGGCCTCCGCCTGAGCAATCATGCGGGCCGGAACTTCGTCCATCCCGAGTTCGAATAAAAAGTCTGCCATACGGTCGTTTCTTTCCAGCTCTTAGCTGTTTCCGTGCATCACGGAGCCAAATTCATCCAGGTTCAAACTGCGGCGTTTTTCCATCAAAAGCCAGCATCATCACGACAAGCTAGGAGCTAGAAGCCGCCGTCTGCTGCCCCGCGTAAACCTTCGCCGCGCCGACAGACAAATTGCGAATGCGAGCAATCATCCCCACCCGCTCGGTCACGCTGATGGCTCCGCGCGCGTCGAGCACGTTGAAGAGATTCGAGCATTTGAGCGCCAGCTCGTAGGTCGAAATCAGCGGGAAGCGCTGCTTTTCTTTGGCGGTAGCTTTCTCGTCAGCCAGAAGCGCATTTCCGCGGGCAATCAGCGCCTGCGCCTCGGCCTCGTAGCTGTTAAAGTGCTCCCAAAGCCGCGCCACATCGGCCTCTTCAAAGTTGTAGACCGAATATTGCAGCTCCTCGGCCAGCCGCACGTCGCCGTAAGTGACCTCCGCGCCGGTCTCGGGATCGCGCGCCCAGACGATGTCGTAGATGGAGTCCGCATCCTGAAGAAACTGCGTGATTCGCTCCAGGCCATAGGTCAGCTCGGCGCAGATGGGGTCCAGGTCGAGACCGCCGCATTGCTGAAAGTAAGTGAACTGGGTGATCTNNGCCAGCCCACGCCCCATGCGCCCACCGTCGGGCCTTCCCAGTTGTCCTCTTCAAACTTGAGGTCGTGTTTGCTGAGGTCGATGCCGATGGCTTCGAGCGATTCCAGATAAAGTTCCTGGACGTTCACCGGCGGCGGCTTCAGAATCAGTTGAAACTGCGTGTGGCGAAAGAGCCGGTTGGGGTTTTCGC
>PMHC01000050.1 GCA_003156495.1 Acidobacteriaceae bacterium | reverse complement strand
GAGCGCGACCGCGCCAAATTCGCCAAGGCGCAATCCTATATGGTGCGCCGCGACGACAAGTTGCAGTGCTCGAACATCCGCTGCCGCAAGCCTTTTGAAATTACGGCGCTGCAGTCAATCGCCTTTCTCGGCGAATAGCCGTGCCCTGATTCGGTGGCCCCATCTTTGAGCTTGCGAGGTGAAATCATGCGTTGCTTTGCCCGTTTTCATGCTTTGCCGCTAACGCTGCTCGCCCTTTCGATCTCCCTCTGGGGAGCCGCGCGGTTATTTGCCCCGCATTGCGGCTCGATCCCAGTTCAAGCCGCGGAACTGAAGCCCATCGAGCTGCCTAAGCCGCAGGTTGCAGGTGGAATGCCCGTCATGCAGGCGCTCGCCGCACGCCACACCACCCGCGCCTTCGCCGAGCGCTCCCTGCCGCCGCAAACCCTCTCCAACCTGCTTTGGGCGGCCTTCGGCGTCAACCGGTCGCGCAACGTTAAATCTGGATTGGGACGCACCGCCCCCTCGGCCCATAACCGCCAAGACATTACTCTATATGTCCTCCTCGCCGAAGGGGTATACACCTATGATGCCGAGCAAAATCTCCTCCGCCCGGTGCTGGCCGGCGATCTGCGCGGCGTGGGCGGTGGAGCCTCTAAACACGCCGCCGTCACCATCGTCTACGTAGCTCCGTCCAAAGACGATTACGCTCAGGTCGACACCGGCTTCATCGGCCAGAATGTTTACCTCTTCGCCGCCTCCGAGGGGCTCAATGCCTGGTTCTACGCCCTCCACGGACACGATGCGGCCGCCAAGCTAGCGCTTGACTCCGACCACTCTGCTCTTTACGCCCAATCGGTTGGCTATCCCCCGCAGTAACCCCAACCCGTAGAGGCCCCTGGCGCACCTCCACCTGCTTGTGTTTGAATTAAAAGCAGAACGCCGCGCCCGCCGTACTCCAGACGAGCCGGCCGAGGAGATTTTCATGGCCGAACTGCAACTTTCCCCTGCAGACCGCAACTTGACCCCCGACGCCGTCGAGGCACTCGACGCCCGCCGCGACCTGGGCCATACCTTTCTGGTCATCGCCGGCCAATTCGCCCTCATCGCCATCGTGCTCATGCTCTGGGTTGGGCAAGATCTTACCTATTCCCCCGGCTGGGCGCATCCCATGCTCTACTACTTCAGTTTCGCTCTGGGCGGCATCGCTCTTTTCGCCATCGTCGGCTTCATTCTCCGCCGCGGCCGTTAATCGCAAAAGTTGAGCTTCAGCCCATCCCCGCCTCGCAGCCGCTGATCGCGGGGAATCCGCGATTTCCCTGGCTACGCGAAAGACTCTGCCGGAGCAGCAACAAGCGCTACCCCGTATCGGCATCTATCTCCAACACAAATGCTTGAATAATAATGATTTCCCAGCCTTCGTCTGCGACCGCAGCCGAAGGCATCTTTTGCCACGCTACCGACCATCTACTCCCTACCCCTACCCTGTCCACTGTTCACTGTTCACTGTCCCCTGTCCCCTGTCCACTGTCCCCTGTTTTCAAAACCCGTAATTTCGCGACGGTTTTGTTGATCCTCCTACCTCGTCGTGCTATCCTTATCCATTCAAAACCGTAAATTAATTACGCTTTTTGCAAATCAGGATTTCAGAGGCTCCATGGACAAAAAGAATTCAGAGGAAAAGGGTGACCCCGTGTTCGGACTCAGTGGAATTTTTGGTGGTTATCGCAAATCTGCCCCCGAGGTCGAAGAAGGCGTCATCCATTCCAAAGCAATCCTTCAGGTCTCTTTGCGGCAGGCCAAGGCAACAGCCCGGCGCGCATCCGCCCATCTGCTCGCCCTTCAGCATCGCGAAGGCTATTGGGTCGGCGATCTTACGGCCGACTCCACCCTTCAGTCCGACTACATCCTGATGCAAATGTGGCTCTACCCGGCCGCGGCCGACGGCACCTGGAACCCGCCCACCATGCCGCGCATCCGCAAAGCCGNNCCGGCGGCTGGAACACCTACGAGCCCGGCCCGTCTGAGATCAACGCCACCGTCCGCGCCTACGCCATGCTCAAAATGACCGGCCTCGACGTCGACGACGAGCGCATGAAGCGCGCCCGCTCGCTCATCCTCAAAATGGGCGGCATTCAGGCCTGTAATAGTTACACCCGCATCAACCTCAGCATGTTCGAGCTTTTCCCGCGCAAATTCTCTCCAACCATCCCGCCAGAAATTCTGCTCATCCCCGGCAACGTGCTCTATGAAATGTCTTCCTGGACGCGCACCATCATCGTTCCCCTATCGATCGTCCAGGCCCTCTGGAGCAACCGGCCCACCCCCGGCAATCTGCGCATCGACGAGCTCTTCCACCCCCGCCGCCGCCTCGCCCTGCATCGCCGCGACCGCATCGCCAACGTCTTCGTTCAGGCCGACAAGCTCTTCAAGCGCTGGGAGCGCCAGAACGTGAAAAAAATCCGCGGCCGCGCCATTCGCGAGGCCGAGCGCTGGATGATCAGCCGCCTCTATCACAGCGATGGCCTCGGCGCCATCTATCCCTCCATCATGTACTCCATCATGGCCATGGATCTGCTCGGCTACGAGCGCGATCAGCCCGATCTCGCCCAGGCCATCCGCGACTTCGACGGCCTGATGATCGAATCCGATGACCGGCTCATCTTTCAGCCCTGCAAATCCCCGGTCTGGGATACGGCCATCGCCACTTTCGCCATCGGCGAGCTTGGCCTGCCGCAGCCAGCCCCCCTCACCCGCGCCGCCGACTGGCTCCTCGACAAAGAAATCCGCCGCAAAGGCGATTGGGCCGAAAAGCGCCTCGACCTCACCCCCTCCGGCTGGGTCTTCGAGTTCGCCAACCAGTTTTATCCCGACATCGACGACACCGCCATGGTTCTGCTCACCCTGCTCCACGCCAAGGCCAGTGACCCGGCCCGGCAGGCGCAAGCTGAAAAACGCGCCGTCAACTGGCTCCTCGGCATGCAAAGCACCGACGGCGGATGGGCCGCCTTCGACGTCGACAACAACTGGCAGTTACTCAATCAAGTTCCCTTCGCCGACCACAACGCCATGCTCGACCCCACCTGTCCCGACATCACCGGCCGCGTTCTCGAGGCCCTCTGCCGACGCGGCTTCAACGCCACACACCCGGCCATCGAGCGCGGCATCCAATACCTGCTCGCCTGCCAGCAGCCCAACGGCAGTTGGTTCGGCCGCTGGGGCGTCAACTACGTTTACGGAACGTTTCTCGCCCTCCGCGGCCTTAACGCCGCCCAATCGCCAGCCGCCGCCGAGGCCATCACCCGCGGCGAGCGCTGGCTTCGCGAGGTCCAGAACCCCGACGGCGGATGGGGCGAAAGCTGTCTCGGATACAGCACCGGACAATTTGAAAGAACCTCGAGCACTCCCACTCAAACCGCTTGGGCCCTCCTCGGACTCATCGCCTCGGGCGCGATTCGCGGCAACGCCGTCGCCGACGGCGTCCGTTGGCTCTGCGACCACCAGCTCCCCGACGGCACTTGGGAAGAAAACATCACCACCGGCACCGGCTTCCCCCAGGTCTTCTATATCCGCTATGACCTCTACCGGAATTACTTCCCGCTGCTGGCTCTGGCCGCCTATACCCGCCAGCTTCAAAGCTCCAGCGCCTACTCCATCGAGTGGCCCCAAGCCCAACCCGCGCTCCTCGCCTGACCAACTGGGGTGCCCCATTCTAGCCGCGCTCTTGTTCCTTGCGGCTAGGGTGGGGTAACAAAGTCAACCACCCCCCCATCCCCTTTTGTGAAAAATCCCTCCAACGCCGGCCTATATACTCTCCACATCATGGAACACGAGATCCCGCCGATTTCCGACAACATCATCGCCTTGCAGAATGTTTTGGAACACGCCCGCGAAATGGCCAATCATTCTGACGAAATCAGAATGCGCAATTTCAATTTCTTCATCCTGCTGATGGCCGCCCTCTTCACCGGTTTCGATAAAAGCAATGCGGCCATTTGGAAATACGCCATCTCGCTTACCGGCATCGCCACCAGCCTCATCTTCTGGGGTCTCGACATCCGCGGCGGCGAGCTGCTCAAATACAATCGCGAGAAGATTGAAATCACCGAGCCGCTCCTTTGGAAGGCTGCCGGGCTAACCGGCTGGAAGCCGATCCCCTCCTTCACCGGCATCAAATTCATCTCCCACAAATATCTTTACCGTACGATGTTTATCGGTTTCGGAGTCGCCTGGATCGCCATTCTGCTTCTGCCCTTCTTCAACCGCTAGTGCCCGTGACCACTTAAATTTGTGTCATCGAGGGTGCCCCAGGTCTCGATTTTTAGACCGGGGAACCACAACGCTAAGGATCGAAAATCCGGTCACGGTACTAATGTAGTGAGTCAAAAATTCGCATCAAAATAATTTGTCATCCTGAGCGAAGTTTGCCGCGTTTTTCGCGGTAAACGCAGTCGAAGAATCTGCGTTTGTTCTTTCCCCGCCCCGCGCTCCGTCCACAAAGCTAAGCAAGCAATAACTTACTTAAACTATTTAGACGCTGACTTGAAAACCAGTTTTGGAAGCCTTGGCTAACGATCTGGAACTTGTGCCACGTCACCGCGACCATGCACTTACCAACGACTCAAAATCAGTGAACCAAGCAAATTATTAAAAATATGTTTTATGCTATATTTATATCACAATAGATCAAATGAGATATATTCAAGATCAGATTCGCCAAGCGCGTGAAGCCAAAGGCTTCACTCAATCCGACTTCGGCCGCCGCCTCGGGCAGCCGCAAAGTTCCGTCTCTCGAATTGAGCGCGGCGGCGATCTTCGTCTTTCCACCTTACTGGAGATGGCGCGCATTCTGGATCTTGAGCCCATGCTCATCCCCAAACGCCTGGTGCCGGCGATTCAAGCTCTTATCGAACATGCCGCAAGCCCGGATCAGTCAGGATTGCCAGCCAAGAGCAGTCCACCGCTTGCGGGAGGGGAGCCGGAAGATGCCGAAGACTAAAACAATGAGTGGCAACTTGCCTTCGGTTCTGGAGGTACGCCTTGCCGGCGCAGTCGTTGGCACGCTGACTAACCTGCCCAACGACCAGAATCTCTTTGTCTTTGATGCAGCCTATGCCGCCGACCAGAACCGGCCTGTTCTGAGCCTTAGCTTCTATGATGCGTATCGCGCGCTTCGTACCGACGTTCGTCCAGTAACGCGAAGATTGCCTCCGTTCTTTTCTAACCTCCTTCCCGAAGGCCAGTTACGGCAGTACATTGCGGAACGCGGCGATGTGAATGCTCAGCGAGAGTTCTTCCTGCTGTGGCTTCTCGGCAATGATCTTCCGGGAGCGGTTACCGTTCACGATGTCGAAGGCCGCACGCTTCCGCCCACCCAGAGCGCTCCCACTGTAGCGCGCACCAGGGCAGGCAAGGGCGTTTTGCGCTTCTCTCTTGCCGGCGTGCAATTGAAGCTTTCGGCCATTGGCAATCCCAATAAGCAACTCTCCGTTCCGGCGTCAAGCCTTGGCGGACACTGGATCGTGAAGCTGCCCTCTCCCGCGTATCCCTATTTGCCGGAGAACGAATTCTCCATGATGGAGTTCGCGCGCGCAATCGGCATTCAGGTGCCGGAGGTCGGCCTCATTCCGCTGGCGCAGATTGCAGGTGTTCCCGAGCCGTGGCAGCAGTTGAAGGGAAACGCCTACTACATCCGGCGTTTTGATCGGGGTACGAAGGGCGCGCGCATCCACATAGAAGACTTCAACCAGATTTACGGGCAGTTTCCCGAAGCCAGGTACAAGAATTACAGCTATACCAACATGGCGGCCGACATCTGGCGATTGACGGACGAAGAGCAGTTCAAAGAATTCATCCGGCGGCTCATCTTCACGGTTGCGATCGGGAACAACGACATGCACCTGAAGAACTGGTCGCTTATCTATCGCGATGGCAGAACGCCGCAGCTTGCTCCAGCCTATGATTACGTCTCCACGGTTCGCTACATCGCGGATGACAAGCTGGCGTTGTCGATTGCGAAAGAGAAAACGCCGAACCAATTGAATTCTGACTTACTGGAACGCTTTGCACGCAAGGCGCGGCTTCCAACGGAACTGGTTCTCCAAACCGCCCGCGAGACGGCAGAGAAAATCATGACTCTATGGCCGACCCTCCAAAAGAGTTTCCCGGTCGATCGGGAAACGCGTCGCCAAGTGACCGCGCACATGAAGTCAATTCCATTTCTGAATAGCTAAAGCAAATTTACTATTGGCGTAGAGCGGTTTTGAAGGGGCACGGCTTTAGCTGTCAAGTCTCCAGACATGCTTTAGTCGTGCCGCTAAAGTGCCCATAAATCGCGGGCTTTA
>PMHC01000174.1 GCA_003156495.1 Acidobacteriaceae bacterium | reverse complement strand
GACAGCTTCGCCTCCGGCCTGATTTATGGAATGCTGGCCGGCAAGGGCGTCGAGTGGGCCGTCGAGTGCGGCGTGGCGCACGGCGCGCTGGCGATGACGACTCCGGGCGACACCAGCATGGCGACGCTCAGCGAGGTCGAGCGCGTGATGAAGGGCGGCTCGGCGCGCATTGCGCGGTAAAACTTCACGTCTGTTAATGAACCGGCTAACTCTGCTAGCTCCGCTAGCTACGCTTATTTCGAGGTAATCGAATGTCTGAAAGTACACAGCAAATCATCGAGCGCGTCGNNGAAGTCACCATGACCGTTCCCGGCGCGGTCGATCTGCTCAAAGAGCTAAAAAAAGAATACGGAGCGAAGCTCCTGCTTGGTTCCGGCACCGTTACCACCGCCGATCAGGCGCAGGCCACGATCGACGCCGGTGCGGAGTTTGTCGTCAGCCCCAGCCTTCATCTGGATGTAATCGCCACCACCAAGAAGAACAATAAAGTTTCTTGCCCCGGCGCGCTGACGCCCACCGAGGCCATTACCGCGTGGAATGCCGGCGCGGATTATGTGAAGATTTTTCCCTGCTCGGCCGTAGGCGGCGCCAGCTACCTGAAGGCGCTGCACGCGCCCTTTCCGCAGCTCAAACTGATCCCTACAGGCGGTGTAACGCAGCAAACGGCAGCCAGCTTCATCCAGGCCGGCGCGCGCGCTTTGGGCGTAGGCAGCGACCTGGTGAATCTTAAAGCAGTAGACGCAGGCCACCCTGAAACGATTACCGAGGCCGCCCGCGCTTATTTGCAAATCATTGCCGAAGCGCGGCAATAGAGCATTTTCACAATGGGTATATCGGAAGATTGATTAACTTGTACCCCACTCTAGCCGCAAGAAACAGGAACGCGGCTAGAATGGGGCACCCAATTTACGGGCTACGCTTTCGCCTCGCCCGGTTTCGCCTCGGCCAACAACCATCCGTACAGCGCCACGCCTGCATAGCAGCAGACCGGCACCAGATAGGCCCATTGCAACGGCAGCATGCCCATGACTTTTGTCAGCGCCGCGCCGCCCAGAATCGCCATCACCAGAATCGATCCGGCGGTCTTGGTCTTCTCGCCCATGCCCTTCAGGCCCAGCGCGAAGATCGTCGGAAAGATGATCGACATAAACAGGCTCGTCATCAACAGACAGCCGACGCCCAGCCAGCTAGGATGCACTACGGCGACCAGGCACAAAAACACGTTGATCGTGGAGTAGGTGACCAGCATCAACCGCGCCGGGAAGAGCCGCATCAGAAAAGCCGAGCTGAACCGCCCCACGGCGAAGGCCACCAGAGTGGCCGTCAGCATGTAGCCGGCGGCCTTGTCGCCAACGCCAGTGGAGGATTCCACGTAGTTGATGAAATAGCTCCAGGTACCCACCTGAGCGCCCACGTAGAGAAACTGCGCCAGCACGGCGAAGACGAAATGCGGCTGCCAGAGCCGCACGTGCATCCCGCCCGAAGAGGAACTCTCCGAGGCGTCCTCGGCACTCATATCCGGAAACTTGGTAAACAGGATCAGCACCGCCCAACAGAAGGCGAAAACGCCGATCACCAGATAAGGCGTCACCACGCGCAAGGTTTCCGAGTGCAGATAGGCCTGATAGGTTCCCGCGGCCTGCATCGCCGCCACCTGCGCATCGGTTAACTTTACGCCGGAGAAGATGAAGACCGTTCCGATCAATCCGGCGCTGATCGAGCCCAGGGGATTGAAGGCCTGCGAGAGATTCAATCGGCGTTCGCTCGAGGCCGCCGGTCCCAGTTGCGTGATAAAGGAGTTCGATCCGGTTTCAAGAAACGAGAGCCCGCTGGCGATGACGAACTGCGCTACCAGGAAGAAGGTGTAGATTCCCGCCTGCGCGGCCGGATAAAAGAGCAGGCAGCCGGTTCCCAGCAGGCAGAGTCCGGTCACGATGCCGAACTTATAGCCGAACTTGCGCATCAGTTGCCCGGCGGGAATCGCGAGCAGGAAGTAGCCCAAATAAAACCAGATTTGAACCGCCGCGGCGCTCGACCGCGAAATGCTGAAGGACTTCATGAACTGCCGGATCAGAATGTCATTCAGATTATTGGGAATCGCCCACAAGAAAAACAGCACTGTAACGGCCAAAAACGGCACCAGCCGCCCGGCGGGAATCAATTGAGCGTCAATTTCGTTGCTATTTTGCGTCGCTTTGTTTTTGGCCAATCCGGCGGAGAAGCTCAAAATATATTCTTCCTTCTGGAACGCGCACTGATCCCGCTGCCAATCGCCGACACCGGATTGATAGAACGTGCGATTCGTTCCCTGAAAAACCGCATATCCTTTTTATCGAATCCGCATGACGGCTGGCAAATCGAGAGGTAACTTAGTTTTTAACCTTATGATTTTGTTGCAGTGGGCAAAGAAGCGCGGGTTAGGAAACCGGCGCTACATGCCAGAACGGTTCGAAGAGGAAACTGCAATCTATCTTGTCTCAGAGAACCTTCGCCAGCCACTTGCCGGTGTGCGAATGCAGATTGGCGGCAATTTCTTCGGGCGTGCCTTCGGCGACGATGCGCCCGCCGGCCTCGCCGCCTTCCGGCCCCAGATCGATTACCCAATCGGCGCTTTTGATCACGTCGAGATTGTGCTCGATGACGACCAGCGAGCCGCCGCCGTCGATCAGTTTGCGGAAGGCCGCCAGCAGCTTCGAAACATCGTCGAAGTGCAACCCGGTGGTGGGTTCGTCGAGAATGTAGAGCACGCGGTGAAGCTGCGAGGGTTTTGCCGCGGCGTTGGCGGAGCGCACGGAGGCCAGATGCGCGGCCAGCTTGATGCGCTGCGCCTCGCCGCCGGAAAGGGTCGTCGCCGATTGGCCCAGGCGCAGATAGCCGAGACCGATTTCGTCGAGCACAGCCAGCTTGTCCTGCAGCCGGTCGTGGCCGGCAAAGAAGCGCAGCGCCTCTTTGACTGTCATTTCAAGCACGTCGTGGATGTTCTTGC
>PMHC01000234.1 GCA_003156495.1 Acidobacteriaceae bacterium | reverse complement strand
GAGACCGGCGACTGGAGCATTCTCGACGAGCAGGTACCCTACGACAATCGGCCGGGAAGCGAGACGCCTCTCTACGACCACCTGCAGCGCAGCTTCCGCTACACACTCGACCGGATGGGGCCGCACGGTCTGCCGCTGATCGGCCGCGCCGACTGGAACGATTGCCTGAACCTGAACTGTTTTTCCAACACGCCCGGCATGAGCTTTCAGACAACGACCAACCAGGACGGCAAGGTGGCCGAATCAGTCTTCATCGCCGGCCTGTTCGTGCTGGCCGCCCGCGAGCTGTCTGCTATCGCCCTCCGCAGCGGACACCCGAACGATACGCCCAGCTATCTGGTGGCGGCCGAAGCGATGGAGAAGACCATTCTCGACTGCGGCTGGGACGGCGAATGGTTTCTGCGCGCCTATGACAGCTTGGGCGCCAAAGTCGGCTCGAAGGAATGCGAAGAGGGAAAGATCTTTATCGAGTCGAATGGCTTTTGCGTCCTGGCCGGCATCGGCCTCAACGACGGCAAGGCCGCTCAGGCGCTGGCCTCGGTACACACGCATCTAGCTACCGAACATGGGCTGGTCTTGCATCAGCCGGCTTACTCGCACTACTACCTCAACCTGGGCGAAATCTCTTCGTACCCGCCGGGCTACAAGGAAAACGCAGGCGTTTTCTGTCATGTGAATCCCTGGGTGATGATCGCCGAAACGCGGCTGGGCCACGGCGACCAGGCGCACGACTACTACCTCCGCATTAACCCCTCGGCGCGCGAGCCAATCAGCGAAGTGCATCGTTGCGAGCCTTACGTCTATGCGCAGATGATCGCTGGCCGCGACGCACCCACCTTCGGCGAAGCGAAAAATTCCTGGCTCACCGGCACGGCGGCGTGGAACTACTACGCCATCACGCAATGGATTCTCGGCATCCGCCCGGCCTACGACGGGCTGGAGATCGCACCCATCATCCCCCAGAACTGGACCGGCTTCACGGCGACGCGCATCTTTCGCGGCGTGGTCTTCAAGATCGCCATCGAACGCAAAGGTTCCGGCAATCGAATCGCACTCACCGTCGATGGCGAACCGGTCACAGGCAACGTTATTTCGCTGCCCACCGACGGACGAAAAGAAATCACGGTCGTGGGCGTTTTAAGCTAACGCGGCCGCGCGCATAAGCGGCCGCAATCCGCACGCAATAATACACCGCCGTTCATCCCGGTTTAGCGCCCCTCTGTCGCCCTCTTTGCGGCTTCATCCAAAACCCTGCTCCGCCTTGCCGAAGCCGCCGTATGGTGAAAGCTGTTCGGAGGGGCATGAAATGAGCGACCTGGTTACAGTCGAAGCGGTGAGCAGAAGCTTTCCCCTGGATCACAGTGAAGTGCGCGCGCTAGACAATGCCAGCCTGCGCGTTGCCACCGGAGAGTTTCTGGCCATTGCAGGCCCTAGCGGCAGCGGCAAAACCACGCTGCTGAATCTGATTGGCTGCCTTGACCGGCCGACGGCGGGGCGCATTGTGCTCGACGGCGAAGACACGACCCGCCTGACGCCGACAAAAACCACGGCACTGCGCCGCCAAAAGCTCGGCTTCGTCTTCCAAAGTTTCAATCTGATTCCCGTCTTCACCGCCGCGGAAAATGTCGAGTACCCTCTGCTGGTGCAGGGCGTAGCCGCGCGCGAACGCCGCGAACGGGTGGCCGAGGCGCTCGAAAGCGTCGGTCTGTCGCCACGCGCCCAACACCGCCCCGACCTGCTCTCCGGCGGCGAACGCCAGCGGGTTGCCGTAGCACGAGCCATTGTGCACCGTCCCGCGCTGGTACTGGCCGACGAACCGACCGCCAACCTTGACTCGCGAAACGCCACTCAACTTATCGATCTAATGCACGGGCTCAATCGTTCGCTCGGAGTCACTTTCATTTTTTCCACGCACGATCAGCGCCTGCTTGACCGCACGCCGCGCACCGTACGCCTCTGCGACGGGCGCGTAGTCGCCGATTCTGAAAACGACACGACCGAAGGAGCCTCCCATGGGCAAATTTCTGCTGCTCGCCTTTCGTAACGTCTTCCGCAACCGCCGCCGCACAGCGATGACGCTGCTGATGGTCGGCGGCGGCGTGGCTGGGCTGATCCTGGCCGGCGGCTACTTCGCTTTTATAATCCACGGCCTGCGCGAAAGCACCATACGCAACGGCTTAGGCCATCTGCAGATTTTTACCGCCGAACATTTCAGCCGCGATGAGGTGCGCGTTCTCGACACGGGAATCGATGACTGGCAACACGTCGCCACAATCGCCGGCAGTCTTCCTCATGTGCGCGGCGTCGCCCCCCGCATCGAGTTCTACGGCATGGTTTCCAACGGCCAAAAATCCTCGATCTTCATGGGCAGCGCCGTCGATCCCAACGCCGAAAAGAGCCTGGGCTTCGACTCCAATCTGGCGGCGGGACGCGACCTGAGCGGCAAGCCCGGCAAAGAAGTCGAGGCACTCGTCGGCAGCGGTCTGGCAAAATCGATGAACGTGAAAGTGGGCGACGGTTTGACGTTGATGGCGGTCACCTCCGACGGCGCGCTCAACGGCGTCGATGTAGAAATTGCCGGCATCGTAAACTCGGGCATCGCCGAGATGGACGCGCGCTACTTGCGCATTACGCTGGCTTCCGCGCAACGGCTGCTGCAAAGCGATCGCGTCACCAACCTCGTCGTTGGCCTTGATTCGACCGCCAACACCGACGCCGTTTATTCCGCGCTAACGCCGCGCCTCGGCGGCTTGCCGCAGGCGATGACGCTCAAAAAGTGGATCGACCTGGCCACTTACTACAAACAGGTGCGCATGCTCTTCAACGGAATCTTTCTCTTCATGGGTCTCATCGTTTTCTTCATGGTTCTGATGTCTAGCGTGAATACGCTGCTGATGACGATCTTCGAGCGTACGCGCGAGGTCGGCACCATGCTGGCCATGGGCACGCCGCGCAAGTGGATCGTCATGCTCTTCATGTGCGAGGCCGCGTTGCTGGGCCTGCTCGGCGCCGCTCTCGGCGTAATCTTCGGCAACCTGGCAGGCGCGCTGCTCAACGCCTCCGGGCTTCACCTGCCTCCGCCGCCGGGATACACCGCCAGCATTTCCTTTCGCATTCTCTATGAACCGGGCGTAATGATTGGCTCCGCGCTGCTGGTCGTCGTTTCGCTTGTGCTCGCATCCATTCCGCCCGCGATTCGCGCATCGCGGCTGCAAATCGTGGAGGCATTGGCCCATGTCTAAATTGTTTTCAGCAATCGCGCTTCTCGCGCTCTGCCTCGCATCGGCTCTGCCCTGCGCCGCAGATCCAGACGCCAATGCCCTGCTCCGGCAGTCAGACGCTTTTCGCAACGGTTGGCCGGCCTTTGTCGTGCACGTCAGAATCACCGACTATGCCTCCGGCAAGTCCGACGAGGAACACCTCTACGAAGTTTCGCAAAAAGGTTCCAACAAAACTTACGTCCAATTTATGAGCCCGCGCGAAAAAGGCGAGCACCTGCTTATGCTGGGCGACGATATGTGGATCTATCTGCCCGACACCAGCCGCCCGATACGCATCACGCCACTGGAGCGGCTGACCGGCGATGCCGCCAACGGCGACGTGGCCCGCACCAACTACGCCGCCGACTACAAGGCCGTCTATCTGCGCACGGAAAAGCAGAACGGCGTCGAATGCTACCTTCTCGACCTGACCGCCAAGCGCAAGGGCTCGACCTATCAGCGCATTCTTTATTGGTTGCGCGTCGAAGACGCCCGGCCCCTCCGCGCGGAGTTTTACCTGACTTCGGGCAAGCGCATCAAGTCCGCCACCTTCGACGACTACGAGATGCGCAACGGTAAAATGCTGCTTCACCGTCTCACGCTTTACGATGAGATCCGGCGCAACTCCCACAGCGTGCTCGAATACTCCAGCGCCACGCCGCGCACGCTACCCGACAAAATCTTTTACCAGGGCCGCGAAGACCGGTTCTAGCGCATTTTTACCAATTCNNCTTTAATTCCTATACACCAATGTTAAAAATGCGCTAATGCGATCCAGCACGATGATAAAAATAATGCCCTGGCAAATTTCCATTCCGATTTTTCTTCTTGCGGCAGCCGCGGCTCTAGCCCAGGATGCTCCGCAAGCCGCCGAGCAACGCTACGAGGCGCAATACTCGGTAGAGGCAATTGATGACGCTACCTTTTACGGTGGCCTCAGAGAGCCCTTGCCCTCGACCATGAATCAGTTATTGCTTGAGCCATCCTTCAGCCTGCGTCGGCGCGACCGCTGGAACCTTTCCGCGAGCCTGATCGGCCAGGCTGGAAGCTATGCGGACAACTTCACGCGCCTACGCGTCAGAGATATCTACACTGGCCTTTCGGCTGGAGACTTCGACTTTACCTTAGGCCGCAAGCTGACGCGCTGGAGCACTGGCTACGCATTTTCTCCCGCCGGCGTTCTCGACCCGCCGCGCACGCCTACCGACCCCACCGACCGGCTCAACGTGAATCAGGGACGCGACATGGTTAAGGCCGACTGGGTACGCGGCCCGCATGCGCTTTCGCTGGTCTGGTCCTCGGCCGCGCTCGCCCCCGCGCAGGCAAAGCTGCACGACACCACCGCCTTCCGGTATA